>JAHFCD010000386.1 GCA_023249695.1 Elusimicrobiota bacterium | reverse complement strand
AGTAGAAGCGCGAGCGCGCGGAGTAGCCGTAATTGTCGAGCACCGCGGTCGTCGGCGCGTCGACGACGTCGGTGTCGGGCGAGGCGCCGCCGTCGCGCGCGGAGCGCACGGCGCGGGAGGCCGAGGCCTTCGGCTTGATCTTGACCGCCGGGGCGGCGGTCTCCGCGGCGCGCAGGAGGGAGGCCGAAAGGAGAAGCGCCGTCAAAAGGGAAAATCGAATATTCATTTATAAATCCTGATCAATCAAGCGGGCTTCGCCAGGACGGCGGCGATGCGCTCGTGGAGTTTGGCCATCTCGAAAGGCTTTTGGAGGACTTCGGTGGCGCCGCTCATCAGCGCGATGCCCTTCTCTTTGACCGTGTCGCGGCTGGTCATGATCATGATGCGCGGAGCCTTGGCGCCAAGCTTGTTGGTCAGCTCGTAGGCGACATGGTAGCCGTCGATGTAGGGCATCATCACGTCGAGCAGAACGAGGTCGAGCTGCTCGTTGAGCGCGGTCTGCAGCGCTTCCTTGCCGTTCGTGGCCGAGAGGACCTCGTAGCCCTGATAATCGAGGTCCATCTTGAGCAGATCGAGCAAATCCGGATCGTCATCGGCGACGAGGATGCGCTTCTTCGGGTCGGCCATTCGTTCTCCGCTTGGAAATAACGCTCTACTGCCGTGCGATTCTAGCAGATTATCCTTATATTGGTGAACAGGGCCGTACCGCGGCGGCCCTTGACTATTCCCATACTATGTATATACTTGTATATATGTTCATATTTGATGTCGTCGATGCCTTGGAAAAGGCGGGGGTGCGCTTCGCGGTCGCCGGCGGCCATGCCGTGGCCTTGCATGGCGCGACCCGGGGCACGCTGGACGTGGACATCGTCCTGGCGATGTCGAAAGAGAACTTCGCCGCGGCCGAGAAGGCGCTGACCGGCATCGGCCTCTCCTCCCGGCTGCCGCTCGACGCGGCGGAGGTGTTCGCTTTCCGCAAGGAGTATCTCGAGCGGCGCAATCTTATCGCCTGGAATTTCATCGACGCGAGGGATCCGGCGCGTCTTCTGGACATCGTGCTGACCTGGGAGTTGAAGCCCGGCGAGATCGCGCGCGTGCGCGCCGCCGGGCGGGATATTCCGGTCTTGTCGAAGAGCGCCTTGATCGCGATGAAGCGGGCGGCCGGTCGGCCGCAGGATTTAGTCGACGTCGAAGCGCTGGAGCGGCCATGAGCGAGAGACCTCTGCAGTATTTTTCCGACGAAGCGCTGGCGCGCGGCCGCAAGCTCAGCCCGGAGCAGACCTTGCGCTATCTCGAGGATTTCCGCCTGCTCCATGGGGCGCCGCGGCCGGCCAAGTCGCGCCTGATCAGCGTGCGCGTTCCCGACGGCCTGCTCGACACCTTCAAGGCCAAGGCCGCGCGCGCGGGGGTGCCGTACCAGACCCAGCTCAAGCGCCTGATGGCGCGCTGGCTCGACGAGGGCTGACGCCGCTGGGACCTTGGACCTAGGCGCGCCCAGGCCTTAAGCCCCACGCGGGCCGGGCTTGGCGGGGTCACCCTGTCGGAATGAGACGATCGGTCGCGTGCTTGGCGGCGGCGATGAGCGCGCTGTCGCTCACCGGCTGCGATGAATCCCAAACGGCCGCCGCGGGCTGGGACCCGAACGCGCCGGGGAACATCCCCAAGCCCGCGCACTTCTCCAAGCCCGGCCCGCCGGCCGCCGTTCCGGCGCTCGCGCGCTTCGCCTCGTTCGCCTCAGGCCCCGCCCCGGCGCCCGCCGCCCCCGAGGCCGCGGCCTCCGATTCGGGCCGTTTTTTTGACGGCGCCGCTCCACGGACCCCGGCGCCCGGCGCGGCCCCGGCCGCGGCCCCGGCCCCGGCGGCCAAGGGCCTCCCTTCCGACGGCGCCATCACGCTGAAGAACCGGCGCTTCGCCATCGACACCGACGGCTGGATCGCCGACCGGGCGGCCCGGCGTAAAATCGTCGCGCACGACCGCACGCACCAGAATGGAACCGCTTTGAGCGTCGGCGGCCGGGCGGTCGATCCCTCCGTGGTACCGTACATCGCCATCCCGGGAGATTTTAAAGGCGCGCGCAAAGGGGATTTGGCCTTGGTCTCCTACCAAGGCGTCGGCGCCTGGGCCGTGATCGCCGATGTCGGACCCCGCGGGCGCTTCGGCGAGGGCTCCGTGGCCTTGGCCCGCCGCCTGGGCATCAACCCCGACGGCAACAAGGGCGGGGTGTCCTCGGGCGTCACCTACACCCTTTTTCCCGGCACCCGCTCGGACGCCAGCCTGCGCAGCCAGAAAGACCTTCTCGACTACCTCGCGGCGCGTTCCGCGGAGCCGCGGGCCGGGCTCAACTAGGAGGGCTTGGGGCCCCACTTGCGGGGGGTGATGACGGCGGGGGCGCCGGAGGCGTCGATGTTCCAGCAGCGCGGGCCGAGGATGGCCTCGACGGCCTCGAACAGCCCCTGATTGAGATTCACGCGCTGGTCCACGTCGAGCATCGCGACGCCCTCGGATGTTTCCTGCTCGAGGGCGACCGGGCACGGACCCTCGAAGCGCTCGAGCACCTCGCGCAGCGCCTCGAGCTTCTCCGTGCCGACGGTCGCGTCGCACTTCAGGCGCAGGCGCTTGGCGAACTTCGTGGCCGAGGAGTCCAGCGGAGTCATGTCGTCGACGATGACCTCGGGGGTGCCCGCCCCGGCGTCCTCGCTTTTGAACGACAGGCGTCCGGTCGCGGCGACGAACGCGCCGATCTTGGCCAGGTGGTTGACGCCGGAGGCGTAGGTCTTCGGAAAGCACAGCAAGGTGATCTCGCCGGTGAGGTCCTCGAGCGTGATGATGACCCACGGCTCGCCGGTCTTCTTGGAGACCATCTTGCGCATCTTGCTGACCATCCCGGCCAGGCGCACGGGCGTCGTGATCGACGGGGCGAGCTGGCTCACCTCGTGCGTCGCGGTGGCCCGCAGCTGGGCCTTCACCGCCATCAGCGGGTGGCCGGAGAAGTAGAAGCCGAGGACCTCGCGCTCGAAGGTCAAGGTGTCGTGCTCGGAGAGCGGCTTGATCGCGGCGTCGGCGGAGGAGATTTCCTGCGGCGGCGCCGCCGAGCCGAAGAGGAGCCCCTGGCCCTTATCGAGGTCGGCCTTCATCTTCTGCTGGCGGCCGACGGATTCGTCGACGGCGAGCAGGAGGCGCGCGCGCGCGGCGGGCGCGGGCTCGAGCCCGCGCAGGCCGTCGAGCGCGCCGGCCTTGATCAGCGACTCGACCGCCTTCTTGTTGATCGCATGCAGATCGACGCGCGAGCAGAAGTCGTCGAGCGAGGTGAATTTCTTTTCCCGCG
>JAHFCD010000385.1 GCA_023249695.1 Elusimicrobiota bacterium | reverse complement strand
GAACCGGGAAGTCCAACAAGGAGATCGCGGCGAAGATGGAGTGCTCGGTCAAGACCATCAAGAACCATCTCAACGCGATTTTCCAGAAGCTCGAGGTCAGCAACCGGACCGAAGCCGTCGTCAAGGGCATCGAGATGGGCCTGATCTCGCCCGAAGATCCCAACTGAGGATAGCCTAGGCGAAGGATGACGAAAGAAGAATTCGTCTCCCAGCTCGAGCGCGGGGCGCTGCAGGCGTCGGCGCTGCCCGTGACCTCGGCCATTCTGCGCTGGACGGCCGAACAGCTCAAGCGCGGCGAGCCCGCCTGGTGGAAGCCGATCGCCAAGGCCTGGGAGAAGCGGGCCTTCATCGCGTGGAGCGAGGCCTGGAGCCTCTATCTCGCCTGCCTCCATTACGAGGCCTTGAGCGACGCCGAGTGCGAGCTCGTGCCGTACTTCCCGTCGTGCGGCGGAACCGCGGAGGCGGACCCGTCCGTGGCCCTGGCCCGCTTTCTCGCCGCGCCGCCGCCGTCCTTCTTCGAAAACCTCAAGAGCGGGCACCGGCGCACCTACGTCGCGGGCCGCGCGATCATGTGGACCGCTCCCGCCATGCTTTTTTTCCAGCGCCGGGATCTTCCGTACTATCTCGTCGAGGTCAACGCGGGCGCGGGCGTCAACCTCGCCGCCGACCTGGCGCACGCGATCAAGGGCTTCGATTCGGCGCTCATCTCCGCGCGCGTGGGGCTCGAGCCTCGTCCGCTGCAGACGGAGGACATCGCCGACCGCCGCTGGCTGACCGCCGGAATCTGGCCCGACAACCTCGAGGCGATCGGCGAGCTCGACAACGCGCTCGATAAGATCGCCGACCGCACGCGCAACGAGGCCGCATTTCTTCAGCTCGCCGCCTGCCCGCCCGAAAAGGCCGCGGCCTTCGTGACGAAGAACATGCCTTCCGACGATCCCGAGGTCGGCCTCCTGATCTACAACATGGGCACGACCGTGCGCATGTCCGACGCCGACTACGCCGCGTACTCGGCGAGCATGGCGGCCATGCTCAAGGGCTGGGGGGAGCGCGCGCTCTGGGTGGAGGTCGAATCCGTGCGCGGCGAGACCTACTCGACGACGACCCAGTTGCGCGTGCACCGCATCCTCGGCGGACAGCTGCGCAGCCTGGTGATGGCCGGCGTGGATCTCGAGCAGGCCACCTACCAGTACAGCGACGCCAGCGCCGCCTTCCTCGGCCCCGAAGTCGCGTCGCCCAAGTAACGTCCTGGGCGACGCTTTTCTTTCATAAACGCCGGCGCTTCTTCATCCATTCCTTCCTTCAATAAATAACCGTTTTTTAACCGTTTCGACATTGATTTTCGACCTAAAGCAGTCATAATCCTTCCATGAGGCCTTGGAAGTCGAGGGCCGGCCAGATCGTCATTCCGGCCGCGCTGCTCTTCCCTACTCTTTTTCTATTCGTCTATCTCATTTTCGAGACGGCGAAGCTGTCCCGCGAGAAGATCAAGCATCAGTTCGCGATGGACGCCGCCGCCTTCGTCGAGGCGACGAACTACTCCGACTTCCTCAACCGCACCGCCTACGTCAACGGCGCCTTTCCGATGCGCATCTTCGAGCAGGGCTACGACGACTTCCCGGCGGAGTGCGAAGGCAAGGTCGAGCACTGCGACAAGCTCACCTACGCCGAAATCCTCTACAACAACGGAATTTTTCCGCGCAGCGCCGGCGGCTTTAAGAACACGGACTCGAACCATTGGAACAACGCCACGACCTGGGACATCCGCTACGGCGGCTCGGCGGGCGCCGATAAGAACACGGACAATCCCCATTTGCAGGACCCGGTCGTCCTGTTCTCGATGGACAATGCCAACAAGTTCTGGCACCCGTGGGACCTCGCGACCGAGGTTTACAAGCTCTATGTGCAGGTGTTTTCCCTGCTCGGCTCCGTCGAGGACGCGCAGTGGCAGGTCCTCAAGCGCCTGACCAAGGACTCCAACCACAGCTTCCTTCAGAAATCCTATTGGCTCAACACCGGCGACTCCGCCGTGTACGGCGCCGATCTCGCGAAGGAGTTCGACATCAAACTCGGGGAGTTCAAGACGACGCCGCACTGCGTGCGCAAGCTCATCTACCATGGCAACCGCCACATGGGCGGCACCGGCATCCAGCAATACCGCGTTTTCGGCACCGATCCGCCCGTCGATCTCCCCGACTCTCCGGGCTGCAGCGGCGGCGGGCTGTTCCAGCTCCAGACCGTCGACAACAACACGCTCAAGGCCCTCGGCGAAGACTCCGGGTCGGGGTATCCCGGCCTGTCGCTGTCGCTCAAGTGGCAGATTCCCGTCAAGAATTACTTCAACGTGGACTTCGCCAACATGCCCCAGCATTTCAAGAACTCCTCGCCCGAGCTGCACACGACCGTGTCCGTCGGCGCCAAGCCGTCCAACGCGAAGGTCTGGCCCGACCCGACGCCGAAGTATCAGGTCAGGCTTTTTCCATGAGAAGGCTGGGGCGGTCCATTTCTAACGGCGTGTGGAGGGGACACTTCCTCGCGTTACCGCTCGGTCGGCGAGGGCAGGCGACGACCGAGGTCGTCCTTCTTTTTCCGATCTTCATGTTCTTTCTCTTCGCCTTCGCGAAGATCTTCGCGCTGCTCATCCTCATGCAAAAGCTCGAGATCGCGTCCTTCTACGCCGCGCGCCGCTGGCAGCTCGAATCGCACCGTAACGCCGCTCACGAGGCCTGGGATGAAGGCACCTTGAGGATGAACATCGAGACGCGGGTCTTGGCCTACCTCGGCTACGGAGGCCCCGCGCAGACCATGGATTGGGGCGGCGGGAAGACCTCGCAGTCGAGCGCCAGCGGCTTCCTCGGCCTCACCATGAGCTGCCGGCAGACGGCCAACTGCCCGAGCAAGCCCGGCGTCACCGTCCAGCGCACCCAGGTCTGGAACGTCGTCACCGTGACCGCCTGCACCGAGCCGGTGGTGAACAATCCCATGTTCTACCAGTCCACCGGCTTCGTCGTGTGCTCGACGAAGTACGTGCCCAACCGCGATCGCCCGATCGCGTTCGTTCTCCCCGGCATCAGCCCTTAAAAAAAAGGGAACAATTGCTATGATGCACGGGTCGTAGCGGGGCGTGCCAAGGAGACCTCATGAATTGGGCAAAGTTTAAACTTTGGTGGGAATTCTACTGGGTCCAGCTCGTCCTCGTCCTGATCGTCCTCGCCGCCGTCCTCCTCCCGCTCTGGTACCTGACGCGCCTCGAGGAGAGCGTCGCCCGCTACATCATCGGGTTCAATGTGATCTCGCTGCCGTCGAGCATCATCAACTCGCTGATCTTCGTCTT
>JAHFCD010000384.1 GCA_023249695.1 Elusimicrobiota bacterium | reverse complement strand
CAGGTGAAGCAGCACGGTGATCTCATCGGGGGTGAGCGCTTCGGCGCGCTCGATGAGGCTCGTCAGCTCGGCGACCAAAGCCGCCCTGAGCTCGGGCGTCAGCCGGGAGAGGTCGCGCCTGCGTTCATCGGTCATGCGTCCGCCGACCTACCGCAAAGAAACGCCCTTGAAATTTCTGGCGCTGTGAACGATGGCCACGATCTCGATCCATTTCGCGGTCAGCTCGTACACGAGGCGATAGTTCTGGTAGAGGCGCTCCCGAAGATTCTCTTCCTGATACTCCGGAACAACGCGGCCGATGCGGGGATGCGTCTCGAGTTCCTCGAACTGCGAGACGACGCCCTCGGCGAAAAGCCTTGCGTATTGCTCGGAATCCGCGGCGATGTGCTCGCAGATGCTCTCAAGATCCGCGGTGGCCTGAGGCGACCACCTCAGCCGAGCCATTTTTTAAGGCGCGCTTTGACTTTGGCGTGAGGGATGCCCCGACCGAGACGCAGCTGTTCGCGGCCTTTGTCGACTTTCTGGCGAAAATACAATTCGGCCATGATGTCGGACAATGTGGCGTCTTCGGGCAGGCCGGCGATCAGGCGCAGAACCGCGTCTTTTGTCGTCATGTTTGGCTCCGTCCTCAGTTTAACAGACGGACCCGGCGTTTTCAATGACTCAGACACCGGCCCACTCATAGGCCGAGCGATGGCTATCGAGCTCGTCGGCGTAGGCGACGAAGCGCGCGTAGACGGGATGGCGGCCGATGGTCGCCGAATCGCCGACCACGACGAGGCAGCGGCGCGCGCGCGTGATCGCGACGTTGAGCCGGCGCATGTCGGACAGGAAGCCGATCTGCCCGGACTCGCTCGACCGCACGAGGCTCAGGATGATCGCCTCCTTCTCGCGCCCCTGGAAGCCGTCCACCGAGCCGATCTCCAGGCCGGGCTCGCGGGCCAGGGTCTTCAGCAGCTTCGCCTGCGCCGTATACGGGGTCAGGATCGCGACGTCCTTGGCCTTCAGGCCGGAACCGAGCAGCTCGTACAGCAGCTTCACGGCCAATTCGGCCTCGCCCTTGTTCTCCCGGCTCTCGAGCATGTCGTTCCACGACTCGTCGAAGCCCGAGCCCGCGGTGTCGATGTACGTCACCGGGCGGCTCGTGAGATCCGAGGGCGCCGCGCCCGCGAGCTCGGAGGCGAGGTGCTGGGCGACCGACTCGTCGGCGATGAGCTTGCCCTCGTAGAACTCCCGCGACGGGAAGCGCATGATCGCTTCGTGCATGCGGTATTGAACTCGCAGCAAGGTCTGCGCCGAGGCCGGCAGAAGCTCCTTGAGGCGGTCGAACAAGGTGACGGTGAGGCCGCCTTCGGCCGCCTCCTTCGAGTAGATCGTCGGCGGGAGCTGGTTGGCGTCGCCGGCGAAGATCGCCTTGCGCGCGATGGTCAGCGGCACCCACGACAGCGGCTCGCTGGCCTGCGAGGCCTCGTCGAGCACGACGAGGTCGAAGTCGCCCTTCACGTAGCGCTTGGAAATGCCCGCGTGCGTGGCGAGCACGACGTTGGCGCCGGCGACGATGTGGCGGGCGATCTCGGCCTCGAGGTCGCGCGCCTGGCGCCAGAGCTTGCCGACCTCGCGCTCGCGGAGCTGCCGCTCCTCATGACCCAATTGGTTGATGCCGCGCCCATGGCGGGACTTGCGATGGATCATGCGCTCGCGGAACGCGTCGAGCTCCTTGACCTCCGCGTACGCGGGGTCGTCCTCGATCTGCGCGGCGAGGTTGCCGTGGCGCAGGCTCTCGAGCGTGCGCGCGGGATGGCCCAGGCGCACGACGCGCAGGCCGGTGCCGATGAGCTTCTCGAGGATATTGTCGACGGCGATGTTCGACGGGGCGGTCGCGAGCACGCGTTCGCCGCGCGCGACGTGCTGGCGGATGATCTCGACGAGGACCGTCGTCTTCCCGGTGCCGGGCGGCCCGTGCACGAGCGCCACGTCCTGGGCCGCCAGCGAGGCCTTGACCGCGCTTTGCTGGTATTCGTTCAAGGCGCGGTTGAACCAGATGACCTTCGGGACCTTGACGCGCTCCGGCTCCTGCTCGCCGAGGAAGATCTCGCGCAGCGTCGAGACGCGCGACCGCTTCGATTCCGAGACGGTGACCAGCGCCTTGCGCATGCGCTGGTACGTCGCGTCCGAGCCGAGCAGGTCGATCTGGCAGTTCCCGCGGATGTCCTCTTCCGGGGCGGGGCGGTTCATCGCGACCGTCGCGGTGTACTCGCCCACCTTGAACAAGGTCCCTTCGACGGTGAGGAATTCGTTGCCCGGCGACAGGGTCAGCAGCACGTTGTCGCCGGCGTTCATCGCGTGAAAGGGCACCAGCTCCTCGCCTCGCGGCGGACGCGACAGCGTGACCATCGTCAGGCCGCCCATGCCGCCCTCGACGACGTCGACGATCAGGCCGGTGACCGTCTTGCCGCGCGCCTCGCGCTGAGCCACCGGGAACTTGCGCAGCTCGCGCAGGTTCTCCTGCTTCTCGGCCTCGCGTTCGAGATCGATGAGAGACTGCAGTTTTTCGAAGTGTTCCTTGCCGGCCATGTGGGACGAGATGATACCACTTCACGGGGGCCTTGCCGGGGGCATGAAACTATTTTCCCTCCTCGATCGTATAAAGGGGACGCCGCGCGTCTTGCTTTGCGCGGCTCGGGGGTCTACACTATGTCCATGAAGCTAAAGGTTGTCGTGGAGGCGGACCAAGACGGCGTTCACGTCGCCCGCTGTCCGTCCCTGAAGGGCTGCTGGTCCCAGGGAAAGACGAAGGCCGAGGCCGTCGAGAACATCAAGGAGGCCATCCTCCTCTATCTCGACGCCGGTGAGAAGAGCTTCAAGCCGACCTCGAAGCAAAAGGTCCTCAGCGTTACCCTGTGAAGCCGCCCCTGGTTTCAAGGGCTAAAACGATCAAGGCGCTCAAACGAGCGGGTTGGCGCGTCATCGGTCAACGGGGAAGCCACGCGAAGCTCTACCGCGAATCGGATGAAACCACCTTGATCGTGCCCCTTCATCCTGAGTTAAGCCGTTGGACGCTGAAAGGCATCCTGGGCGACGCCGGATTGGCCGTCGAAGACTTCATCCGTCTTCTTTGATACCATCACCTTCTTGGCGCTTCCCGATATCCCCCATCTGCCGCCCCCCGTCCGCAAGTACCTGCGCCGGCCCAAGCCGGGCTCGGGGGAATTCGCCTGGGACGCCGACGAGTACGTCGCCGGCAACCGGCTGGCGCTGTTCTTCCGGGGCAAGGAGCTGTTCGCCTCGATGGCCGCGGCCATCGAGGCCGCCGCGGAGTCGATCAACCTCGAGACCTATCGCT
>JAHFCD010000383.1 GCA_023249695.1 Elusimicrobiota bacterium | reverse complement strand
CCACAGCCCCACGGGGGGCAGGAGCGCCACGGCCGCCGTCAGCCACTCCGGCCTCATCCGACCACCTGGTTGCGCCCGGCGTGCTTCGCCTTGTACAGGCGCTCGTCGGCCACGCGCACGATCTGGGACGCGGTCGTGGCGTCGGTCGGGAAGGCGGCCACCCCCAGGCTCATCGTCGCGCGCGTGGGCGCGCCGTTGAAGACGAACGGCTCCTCGGCGACGCGGGCGCGGATGCGCTCGGCGACCTGCACGGCTTCCGAACGCACGTAGTTCGGGAGGATCAGGGCGAACTCCTCGCCGCCATATCTGGCGGCGAAGTCCACCGGCCTCGCGAAAGACCCTAATATCGCTGACAGGGTGCGCAGGAGCTGATCGCCGGCCTGATGGCCGAACTTGTCGTTGTATTGCTTGAAGTGATCCACGTCGAGCATGATCAAAGCGAGCGGCGTCTGGCTGCGGCCCGAGCGGAGCACCTCCTCCTGAAGACGCTGCTGAAAGGCGCGGTGGCTGTGAAGCTGCGTCAGGGCGTCGTGCGTCGCCTGGCGGTGCACGCTTTCGTAAAGCCGGATGTTCTCCAGCGACAGCGAAGCCATCGTCGCGAACAGGTCGGCGGTGCGGACCTCGTCGGGGCCGAACACGCCCGCGACGTCGCTCTCGAGCTTGACGAAGCCCGCGGCCTGACGCATCACCTTGAGCGGGATCGCCACCCCCGAGACGAATCGCGCGCCCGGAACGACCTGCGCCTCCTGCCGGGCGTCCTTGATCAGGACGGGCCCGCGCCGGCGCTGCGCGGCGAGCAGCAGCGGGTCCTCGCCCGCGCCGCCGACGACCGAAACCCGTGCGGCCGGGAACCGGTCGGAGAGAATGGTGATCAGGCGCGTCTGCACCTCGCGCCCGTCGAGCGTGCCCGACAGGCTCTTGGCCGCGTCGGAGAGGTCGCGGCGAAGCCGCGTGTCCACGCCGACCGTTTCCTCGTAGGATCGGTAGTACTTCAGGTCGCGCTCGTCGTCGCGGATCTGATCCTGCAAATTCATCTGCTCGAGCAAGGTCTCGCGTTCGTCGGCGAATTGGCGGCCGCGGTGCGCGGCCTGCGCCCCGGCCAGCATCCAAAGGCTCGCGAGGCCGGCCGCGAGGAGCGGGCGGGCTTCCTCCGAGCGGACCATCAGCACGGCAGCGACGACGGTGGCCAGGAAGGTGAGCACGACCGGGGAATCGCCGTCCTGGCGAGGATCCGACCACAGCAGGCAGATTCCGAAGGCGGGCACGGCCGCGGCGCCGAGGTGCGGGCGGGCGATGACGAGCAACGCCAGCCCCGCGAAGAGCCCATACGACCCAAGCAAGGTTACGGCGCGTGAGTCGCCCATTAAAATGGTGGAGGTGGCGGGATTTGCACCCGCGTCCAAACGGCGCCGACTGAAGTCACTACAGGCTTAGCCCATCCTCAATTTCACCCGGAGAAAACCGATGGACGCGTGCTCTCCGGGCTAACCCCGTTCGGTCTTAGGCCCCCCGCCCACGGAATAACAGGGAAGGACCGCATCCTGCTCATTACTTTGGCGACCCACTAGCAGGCGTCGTGGACCAAAGTGTGCTCACTGCGGTTTAGGCAGTGGCCCAGGCCAATTGCGTATTGGCAGTTGTTGTTTGGTCCGGTTTATAAGGGGCCCTGACCAACCCCTGCCTGCGACTGTCAGCTCAACGACATTTGTCGAAGCTAGATCACCCCCGACACGCTAGTATAACAGGCGTCGAAGCCCCCGGCAAGGCCTATCGAAAACCGCCGGCGGGGAGGCCCCTGGAGACCGCGGCTATCCTCAAGGATAGTCGGTCGCGGCCGACGCTGAGCCGGCGGCGAAGGCCGCCTCCATCATCAGGCTCACGCGGGTCGTCGCGGCGATCGGCGCGCCGCCCGGGGCCGGTTCAGGCACGATCTCGGGAACCTTGACCAAACCCGCGCTCGTGTTGCCGACCAGGTCGCGCGCGACGACCCGGTACGAGCCCGGCGTCGCCGGCACCGCGATCTTGAGCGAAACCGGAGGCATACCGGCCACGGGGGCCGACCAGTCTTGAATCAAGGTCCCGGGCTTGCCCGCGGCGTCGAGCTTCCAGACGCGGATGTGGGCCAGGCCCAGCGCGTTCGTGTCCTTGACCTCGACCTGATCGACGGCGCCCGAGGCGGCCACCATCCAGATCTGGGGAGCGGTATCGTCGGCGACGAGCCGCATCAGGTACTCGCGCGGCGTCACGTTTTGGCCGGGAAAGCGGGCGTCGAACTCGGGATAGGCCGCGCTCTGGAAGAAGGGGCCCGGATCGACGTGCGCTCGGGCCAGGCCGCGATCGGCTTCCTCATGGGTGATGACGTGGGCGCGGTCGCGGGGCAGCCCCGTCTCCTTGGCGATCGCGCGGACGAGCCAGGCCATCGAGGCGTACATGCGCCAATAATCCGCGGGGTTCCAATCCGACGCGATGAAAGGGTTCAGGCTTCCGGGCTGCCCCGATTCGGTCTCGATGCCGACCGAGGCCGCGTCGATGTCGGGATTCTTCACGTGGTTGGCGATGTTCTCGATCTTGACCATGCGGATCACGCGACCGTCGCGGCAGACCATGAAATGCGCCGCCGTCTTTTGGCTCAGGAGCCAGGACACGGTCCCCTCGCAGGCGCGCGGCTTGCCGGTCGCGCCGCCCGAGGCGTGCAGGACGATGTACTTGATCGCCCCGGCGTCGACGCGGTCGGCGGGGGTGACCCCCGTGTCGATCCGCCGCTTCTTCTTTTTACGGCCGATCACCGTCCGGCTCATCCCCTCCATCCGGTCGACCATCTCCGCGTACTCGAAGTTGATCTGTCCGTCCTCGGGCAGAAGGCCTTCGGGCGTCGGCGTCGAGACGTGGATGAAGTCGGGGACGGAGACTCCGGACTCGGCGCCGAGGGCGCGGGCGCTTTCCAGCAGAAGACGGCGGGCCTCCTCATGCGGATCCCCGTGAGCGCGGGCCTCCTGGCAGAGCAGGACAAGCGCGGCGGCGGCGAGGGCGGCGGCGATTCGGCGGGCCATTACGCGGAGGATATCCCCTTCTCACGCGCGGAACAAGGTCGAAAGGCCTATGCCGCCCGGGACCAATAGGCCTAGTCTTTTTCGGGGGTCAACCCGCCTTGGCACGGGCGCCGTCGGCGGCGCTCGAGAGGGCGGCGACGAACTCCTGCGGGGTCCGGTAGCGCTGATCCGGATCGGCCTGAAAGGCCTTCAGGAAGACCTCGTCGAGCGTCTCGGGAAGCCCCGCGATCGCGCGCGAGGGCGGGATGTAGCTCATGTTGATCTTGTTCATGAGCATGCCCGCCCCGATCCCG
>JAHFCD010000382.1 GCA_023249695.1 Elusimicrobiota bacterium | reverse complement strand
CGGCGCGGGAGCCGCCGGGACCGCCGGAGCCGCGGCGACCGGCGTCGTGCCGCGATCGCGCGTCGGATTGAGCGGCGACGCGCCGGGCCGCTCGAGGTTCAGGGGGCCGTCGGTCAGGCCGGGAAGATTGATCGTCAGCGGCGCCGCGGCCGTCGACGTGGAGGCGGCCGGCGTCGCCGGCCAGGGCGGCGCGGCGGTCACCGGAGTCGTCTCGACGACGGCGGGGGCGGCGGGGACGGCTTCCGGGACGACGGGCTTGACGGGCGCCGGCGCGGGCGCCGGGGCGGGAATCGAAACGGTCGGCGTGGACTTGGCGAGATCCTCGCGCTCGATCCTCAGCGTGGCGAGGTCGCGGCGCAGGCGCAGAAGCTCGGCCTTCTTCGCGTTGACGCGCTCCTCGGCCTGGCGGACGAGCTCCTCGAGGCCCTCGCGCGCGCGGGCGGCGTCGGGGCTGGCGGCGAACAGGCGCTTCATGTCGACGAAGCCCACGCTGCCGCGCTCGGCGCGGTTCTCCTCGAGCGACAGCTCGATGGCGCGCGCCGTGGCCGCGGACAGCGCCGAGGATGCGCAAAGGCAAAGCGACACGACGACATTGATGGGTTTCATTAGAATAGAGGTCCTAGGCCGAAGTTGATCTGATAGAGGCGCTCGCCGTTGCGGTGGTTGAGGCCGTAGCCGTAGTCGAGACGGATCGGGAAGGCGGGGGTGACGAAGCGCAGGCCGAAGCCGACGTCGGTCTTGATGTTCGTCGTGCCCGTGCCGACGCGGCCGCTGACGTCGCGCACGCGGTCCCAGGCGCCGCCGGCGTCGGCGAAGATGACGAACTTGACGATCGTCTTCTTGCGCTCGCGCGCGAGCGGGAAGCCGAACTCGACGTTGGCCACGCTGTAGATCTTGCCGCCCTGCGAATAGCCGGCCTCGCCGGACGGCGAGTAGCCGCGCAGCGAGTCCTGGCCGCCGATGAAGTAGCGGTCCTGGACGGGCACCAAAGAGGTTTTGCCGAACTGGGTCACGTAGCCGCCCCGGTGGTAGGCCGAGATCACGAAGGGCCAATCCTCGACGGTGAAGAGCGTGTAGTGGCCCTGGTTGGTGATGCTCGGCTTGAAGAAGTGGATGTCGCCGCCGAACGGGCCGCCGGAGAGCTGGAGGCCGATGCCGTTGCGGGTGCCGCGCGCGGGATCCCAGATGCTGTCGCGCGTGTCGCGGGAGAACTCGGCGCCGAACGAGGACTGGATGCTCGTGCCTTCGGACAAAGTCCCCTTGAACTGATCCTGCACGTTCTCGATCGAGATCCGCGCCAGGCCGTAGGTCAGGTTCAGCTGGTACTTGTCCTCCTCGAACCGGGGCCCGAGGCGGATCGAGCCTCCGGTGCGCCTCTCGACGTAGGCGGACAGCGAGGTATCGAAGGGATTGATGCGGCGGGTGTTGTAGACGTCGAAGCCGAGGCTCGTCGGGCTGTCGCCGAGCCAAGGCGTCGTCCAACTCACCGAGTAATCCTGGACGCGGCGGCCGAAGGACCACTGGATCGAGGCCTTCTGCGCGCGGCCGAACAAATTGAGATGCTGGAGGGACAAGGTCCCGATCAGCCCGTCCACCGAGGAGTAGGCCGCGCCCGCCGTCAGGATGCCGGGCTTGCCCTCGGCCACGTCGAAGGTCAGGTCGACCTTGTCGGGGTCCGACGGGGTGGGCTGCAGGTCGAGGTCCACGTCGTCGATAAAGCCGAGGTTGCGGATCTTCTCGATGCTGCGGCGCACCCGCGAGGAGCGGAACATGTCGCCGGGCTTGATGACGATCTCGCGGCGCAGGACGTAGGTCTTGGTCGCCTTGTTGCCCTCGACGTCGACGTGGCCGATGTAGGAGATCGGGCCTTCGACGATCTCGAAGAGCACGTCCATGCGGTCGGTTTTCGCATTGAACGTCTTCACCGGATTGATGCGGGTGCGCAGGCGGCCGCGGTCGGAGTACAGCTCCTGGACGGCGCGGATCGTCTCCTCGAACTTCTCCTGGCTGAAGACCTTGCCCTCGCGGTATTCGACGGTCTTGGCGACCTCGCTCGACGTGTAGATCAGGTTGCCGGTGAAGGTCGTCTTGCCGAAGCGGTAGGAGCGGCCTTCGGTCACGCCGAGGGCGATATTAATGCGGGTCTTGTCGGCGCTGAGCGTGACGAGGGGGCTCGAGATGACGACGTCGAGGAAGCCGTTGTTCTTGTAGTGCGCCTCGATCTTGCGCACGTCGTCGGGCAGCTCCTTCTCGAAGTAGACCTTCTTGCGGATGTTCTTGAGGAGCTTGAGCAGGACCTTGGGCTTGAAGGCCGTGACGCCGCTGATCTCGAAGAGCTCGACGGTGGACTTGGGGCCTTCCGAGACCTTAAAAACGATCTCCACGGCCCCCCCCTTAATATCTGGTCGGACCTCGGGGTCGATGGCGGCGTCGAGGAAGCCCTTCTCGTGGTACTTGGCGATCAGCTTGTCGCGGTCCTCGTCGAGCTTGGCCCGGTCGAAGGGGTCCTTCGCCTTGAGGGTGAGGATGTCCGTCAGCACGCCGCGCGAGAGCTTCTTCTGGCCCGCGAACGTGATCTTCTTGATGACCGGCTTTTCCTTGACGACGAAATTAAGGAGGACCTGGCGGTCCGCGCCCGCGGCCTTGCGGAAGTGCTCGGGGACCTTCTTTTCAAGCAAGGTGATCTCGGCTCCGACGCGCTCGAATAGGCCCAGGCCGAGCAGGGACTGGATGTCCTTGTCGAGGTCGGGGCGGTCGTACAGGTCGCCCTTGCGGCCCTTGATGGCGCCGCGGATCGTGGAGAGTTTTGTGTTCTTGAGCCCGTCGGCCTTGATGTCGCCGATGACCCAGGGGCGGGGAACGATTCCCGGCGCCGGCTCGACGGCCGCGGCCGTGGACACCGCGGGGATGAAGTAGTCGGTGGCCAAGCCGGGCAAGGTCGAGGCGGTGGCGGAAGCGGTCAGGGCCTCGGTGGAAATCGAGGGGGCGGGCGCGACCGCGACAGCGGTCGCTGTCGGCGTCGAGACCATAGGCGCGGCGGCTGCGGTTTCCGTGGAAACCGACGGCGGCACGGGGGACGGCGATGTCCCGGAGGACACCGTCTGCCCCAGAGCCGACGACGACAGCGCGACCGCGGCGATAACGCTCATAAGGAAGCTTTTCACCGGAAAGGCGAGTATACTAAATAGAGCGGGCCCCCTTCTCTGGGGGGCCCGCTTTTCCTTATATGAGCGCAATTTAGGACTTGACGATCGTGACGCTGCCGACGCCGCTCGACGCCGTTACGCGCAGGGGGGCGCCCTTCGTGTCGCCGAGCTGGTTGGTCAAAGAGCCGATGCCGGTGC
>JAHFCD010000381.1 GCA_023249695.1 Elusimicrobiota bacterium | reverse complement strand
CCGATGAGACTCATCGCCGCGACGCTCGCGCTGTCGCTCGCCGCCGCCGTTTCCGCGCACGCTCAGGAAGAGAAGTGGGACGCGCGCCTCGGCGCCGTCTCCGGCGACGTTACCGTCCTCGCGGCCGACGGCTCCCCCGCGGCTTCCGGCGAGGACGGCATGCCGCTCGAGGAAGGCGACCGCGTCGTCGTCGCCGAGGGCGGCTCGGCCGAGGTGGCGCTCGACGGCGGCAGCCTGATCGCCGTGCGCGAAAAGTCCGATTTCAAGATCGAGAAGACCGCGAAAGCCGACGCGTCGTTTTTTCTGCAGGCGGGCGCGCTTCTCGCCAAGATCCAGAAGCTCGGGACGCAGCGGCTTCGGGTGCGCACGCCCTCGGCCGTCGCCGCCGTCCGCGGCACGGAGTTCGGGGTCGAGGCGGAGGACGGCGAGTCTCACATCGGCGTTTTCGACGAGGGCAAGGTGGAGGTCACGGGCGACGCCGGCGGGCCGCCGGAGCTGCTGATCTCGAACCAGGAGACCTCGGTCGCGAAGGGCGCCGCCCCGGTGCACGCGGCCCAGCTGCAGCGCTTCATGGCGCATCGCGCCCACATGCGCGGCCAGGGCCGCCGCCTCGCCGCGATCAAAGCCAAGTGGAAGGCCCTGCCCCCGGATCAGCGCCGGGAATTGCGCAAGAAGATGATGGAGCGCATGCGCGAGAATCGCAAGAAATTCCTGGAAAAGCGCGCCGACACGAAACTGAAGCTCACCGACAAGCAGAAGAACGCGCTCGATCGCCGTCAGCAGAATCGCCGCGAGAACCTGCGCAAGATGGACGAGCGGCGCCAGAAGATCGACCGCGGCGGGAAGAGAGACCGCTGATGCGGGCCGTCGAAAAAACCGCCGCGCCGGCCGCGCCGGCCCCGGACCCGACGACGCTGTCGGGCATTCCCGTGAAGCGGGAATACGGTCCGGCCGACGCGCCCGCCCCCGAGGCGATCGGCATGCCGGGCCGTTTCCCCTTCACGCGCGGCCTCAAGAGCGGCGGCTACCGCATGGGGCCGTGGACGATGCGCATGTTCGCCGGGCATAAGACCGCGAAGGATACCAACGAGCGCTTCAAGTATCTGCTCGGCCACGGCCAGACCGGGCTCTCGACCGCGTTCGACCTCCCAACATTGATGGGCCTCGACTCCGACGATCCGCGCTCGCTCGGCGAGGTCGGGCGCGAAGGCGTGGCCGTGGACAGCCTCGAAGACATGGAGACCTTGTTCTCGGGCATCGACCTCGGCAAGGTGTCGACGTCGATGACGATCAACCTGCCCGCGCCGGTGATCTTCGCGATGTACATCGCGCTGGCCAAGAAGCAGGGCGTGCCGCTCAATCGCGTGCGCGGCACCTGCCAGACCGATATCCTCAAGGAGTACATCGCGCAGAACGAGTACCTCTATCCGCCGGAGCCGTCGATGCGGCTCGTGCTGGACCTGATCGAGTACTGCGTCAAGGAGGTCCCGCGCTTCTACCCGATCTCGATCTCGGGCTATCATATTCGAGAGGCCGGCGCCGACGCGGTCCAGGAGCTGGCCTTCACGCTCGCCGACGGCCGCGATTACGCCGAGCGCCTGATCGCGCGCGGCCTCCCCGTCGACGACTTCGCCTCGCAGCTCTCGTTCTTCTTCGACGTGCACAACCATTTCTTCGAGGAGATCGCGAAGCTGCGCGCCGCGCGCTCGATCTGGGCGAAGCTCATGAAGGACGAGCTGGGGGCCAAGAAAGAAATTTCCTGGATGCTGCCGATGCACTGCCAGACCGCGGGCGTGAGCCTGACCGCGCAGCAGCCTCTCAACAACCTCGCCCGCGTCGCCTATCAGTCCATGGCGGCCGCGCTCGGCGGCACGCAGAGCCTGCACACGAACTCCTTCGACGAGGCGCTCGCGCTGCCCACCGACGAGGCCGTGATGCTGGCGCTGCGCACCCAGCAGATCCTCGCGCTCGAGACCGGCGTGACCGACACGCCCGATCCGTTCGGCGGCTCCTACTACGTCGAGGCCCTCACGGCCAATATTGAGAAACGCGCGACCGAGATGATGACCCGCATCAAGGAGCTCGGCGGCGTCGTGCCCGCGCTCGAGAAGGGCTACTTCCACCGCGAGATCGCCGAGACCTCGTATCGCTTCGAGCTCGACCTCGCCGCCCGCCGCCGCAAGATCGTCGGGGTCAACACGAACGAGACCGGCGGCAAGATCCCCCCCATTCTCAAGATCGACAACGCGGTCGAGAAGGGGCAGGTCCGCCGCCTCAAGAAGCACCGCCGCGAGCGCGACAACGGCAAGGACCAGGCCGGCCTCAAGCGCCTGCGCGCGGCCGCGAACGGCGAAACGAATCTGCTTCCCCTCATCCTCGAATCCGTCGAAGCCTACGCCACCGTCGGCGAGGTCACCCAGGCGCTCAAGGACGTCTTCGGCGAGTATCCGGTGTTCGGAGGATGACGACGTGCTGATCGCGGTCGGCGCCGAAGACGCCAAGTTCCGGGCCGTGCTCGTCGGCCTGCTGGAAGGCAACGGCCACCAGGTCGCGCCCTTCTCGGCGCACGCCGGCTCCCTCGCGGGGCTGCGCGCCTCCAAGCCCCACCTTCTCGTCGTGGCCTGCGCCGCCGACAGCGGGGCCGCCGAGTTCATCCGCGCCCTGCGCTCCCAGCCGGACATGCGCCTGCTGCCGGTCCTCTGCATCGATCCCAAGGCGGGCTCGGGCGATACCGTGGCGCTGCTCGACGCCGGCGCCGACGACGCGATCACGCGTCCGTTCCAGCCGCCGATCTTCCTCGCGCGCGTGCGCACCTTGCTGCGCCGCGTGGTCTGGGCCGGCGACGCGCCGGAGGAGATCGTCACCGTGCTGACCGGCGGGCCGATCGAGCTCAAGCTCGTCTCGCGGCAGGCCATCATCGTCGGCAAGACCGTCGAGCTGACCCGCCTCGAGTTCGACCTGCTCGCGCACATGCTCAAGCACCCCGACCGCGCCTTCAAGCGCGACGAGCTGCTGGCCGCGGTGTGGAACTACCCCGGGAACGTGGAGACCCGCACGCTCGACAAGCACGTCGAGTCGCTGCGCCGCAAGGTCGGCCCCTGCGCCGACCTCATCCAGACCGTCCACGGCGTCGGCTACCGCTTCTCTCCCGCCCTCTCCGCCAAGAAAGGCTAGACGGCCATCGCGATGAGGCGCTCCAACCTCGCCGTCGACGCCGGCCTCTTCCTCCTCATCGTCGCGGTTCCGCTGGCCTGGGGAAAATTCCTCATCGCGGAATTCACGCTCGCGAAATTCTTAACGCTGAATGCGGCTCTCGCCTTGGCCGCCTGGGGGGCCGCGCGGACCC
>JAHFCD010000380.1 GCA_023249695.1 Elusimicrobiota bacterium | reverse complement strand
CGAGTAGCTGAAGATCTGGGCGAAGTTGTTGACCATGCGCATCCAGCCCAGCGCTTCCTTCTGGTACTCGTGATCGACCTGGTCCATCAGCTGAATGCGCTGGACCACGTTCATCAGCGCCTCGGCGAACTGCGCGAGCACGCCGAACAGCAGGATCAGCCACAGCGAGCTCTGGAACGGAAGGAACCCCAGGCCCGACGCCGACATCAGCAGGGCGGCCAGCACCAAGGTCCGCGAGGGGATGCGGTCGCTGAGCGCGCCTCCCGCCAAGGTGCCCGCGAGCACGACGGTCTTGAGCGTCGCGAGGACGAAGGTCCCTTGGCCGGTGGAGACGCCGCGCTCGACGAGCAGGATCGCGATCAGGCTCAAGCCGATCGAGCCGACCTTGTTCGTGAAGGCGGTCAGCAGGACCGGGCGGCTTTGACGAAACGCGGGCGTCGAGAAGAAGGAGGTCATCGCTCGGGGCCGGGGCGCCGGCTCAGGCCGCGGCGGGGGCGGGATAGTCCCGGACTTCGGACAGGGCCCGCCAGAACTCGGCGGGGGACTTCAGGCGCTTCTCCGCGTCCGGCTCGAGGCAGCGGTCGATCAGCGCCTCCAGCTCGATCGGCGCGGCGTGCACGCGCGCGGACACGCGCGGGTAGCTCTTCGAGAGCTTGGCCTGGTGCGGGCCCTCGTAGGGGCGCACGCCGGTGACCATCTCGTAGAGCACGGCGCCGAGCGAGAACACGTCGTTCTCCTTCTGGACGAAGCCGTACTCCTGCTCCGGGGCCATGTAGTGCGGCGTGCCGGTGACGGTCTGCGTCGTGGTCGCCTTGCCCGCGCGGGCGGCGTGGCGGGAGATGCCGAAATCGAGGACCTTCACGCCGCCGTCGCTGGTCAGCATGATGTTCGACGGCTTGAGGTCCCGGTGGACGACGTCCTGGCCGTGCGCGTACTCCAGCGCCTCGCACACGGGCTTGAGCACGCGCTTGATCTCGGCCAGCGGCATGGGGTTTCGGTTGCCGATCACCTGGTCCAAGGTGCGGCCGTCCAGGCGCTCGAAGATCAGGTACAGCCCGCGCTCGTCCTCGATGATGTTGTGGATGTCGACGATGGCCGGGTGATGGAGCTCGGCGACCGTCCGGGCCTCGGCGATGAAGCCGGCCTTCGCCGAGTCGTCGAGCTTGTACTCGTCGCGCAGCATCTTGATGGCCACCGGACGCCGCAGCTTGAGGTCGACGGCCTCGTAGACCACGCCCATGCCGCCCTGGCCCAGCGGCTTGCCCAGCGCGGCGTCGGCCTCGATGCCGGTCTTCGGCGGCGGCGGGGCGCGGCGCGCCTCCGCCGCGCGGTTGACGTGAAGGATGCCCAGCGCGATCAGCAGCCCGCCCAGAAGCGACGAGACCATCATCACGGCGAACGCGCGCGCGCGGTTGTGGCGGCGGCGCGGGAGCTCCGGAGCGCGCGAGCCGCTCGCCAAGGCCTGCGGGACCAGCCCGTGGCGGCGCGCGGCGTCGAAGTAGGTCGGCTCGAACTGCGGGTTCAGCTCGGCCGCGGCCTTGTAGTCCTCGGCCATGGCCTGGTAGTCGCCGCGCTGCTCGTCGGCGTAGGCGCGGTTGGCGAACGCGTAGGGGTCCTTCGGGTCGACCTCGAGAGCGCGGTGCGCGTCGGCGATCGCGTCGACGAAGCGGCCCATGCGGTTGTAGGCCCAGGCGCGCGCGTCGTGCAGGGCGGAGTCGGACGGCTTCACCGTCAGCCCGCGCGTGGCGTCGAGCGCGGCGTCCCCGTACGCCCCGGTCAGGTTGTGCGCGGCGGCGCGGTAGTACAGCGCCTGCGCGTTGGACGGGTCCAGCGCCAGGACCTTGTCGGCGTCCTCGATGGCTCCCCAGTAGTCCTTGACCGACAGCTTGGACCCGGCCTCGGACACCAGGCGGGCGACCGCGCCCGGCCCGGGCTCCTCGACGGGGGCGAGCCGCCTCTCCTCGACCTGGTTCAGCTGCTGGATCATGCCGTGGTACTCGCGCTCGACCGAGTCCGCCAGCTGGGGCTGGGCGCTTTTCTCGAAATCGGGTATCCGGCGCGTGCGGCCCTCGGACAGCTTCATCAGAGCGAAGGCGTCCTTGTCCTCCGGGTTCAGCGCCAGCGCGCGGCGGGCGTCCTCGACGGCCTGCAGGTAGTTGCCCAGGCCGTAGGCGGCGGCGGCGCGGGCCGTGTAGGCGGCGGCCTCCTCCGGCGCGATCTTGGCGGCGCGCTCGGCGTCGGCGTAGGCGCGCGCGAAATCGGCCAGGCCGGCGTTCGCCTGCGAGCGGCTGATCAGCGCGTCGCGGTCGTCGGGGTCGTACTCGAGGGCCTTCGAGGCCAGCCCGCGGGCGTCGTCCCAGCGCTGCGCGGCGGCGTTGAGCTTGGCGGCCGCGCCGGCGGCTTTTTTGACCAGCGGCGCGGGCGCGTCGGCGCCGAGCGAGCGCAAAGTCTCGTTGAGGTTGCCCAGATGGCCGTCGATCCAGGCCTGGCGTTCCTCGGGCGCGGCCTTCGCGGCGCCGTCCTCCAAGTCGGCCAGCGCGCCGAGCAGGTCGGCCTTGGCCTTGCCGTCGGGCTCGGCCGCGAGCGCGGTCTTGAAGGACGCCAGCAGGGCGCCGGACGGCTGGGCGCGCGCGAGGCTCGGCGAGCCCGCGGCGGCGAGCGCGGCCGGAGGCACGCGCCAGCCGACCACGGCGGGCGCGCGCGTGCCGAGCGGGGCGTCTTTCGCCTCGTCGTCCGCGCGCGCGGGCACGGCGCAGACGACCAGCGAGAGGAGCAGAGGGGCCAGAACTCGTCTCATATTAAGAGGATTCCGTGTCCAGAGTGTAAAGAGAGTCGGAGAAGTCGTCAAGGGCCCTCCGGGCCCGGTTTGCTAAACTCTTCCCGAGGCGCGCTGGCGGGACGGCGCGCCAAAAAGATACGATGAGCGCGCGGCTCTTCTGCGTCGACGGCACGAACCTGGTCCGCACGGCCTACGGCTACGGGGGCCCGGCGCACCAGGCGCAGGAGAACGCGGATTCCGAGCGGCTGGTCGAGATTTTCGCCCGGCTGTGCGAGGAGGCGGGAAGCGCCGTGGAAGTCGAGCTGTTCTTCGACGGGCCGTTCCGCCCGATGCCGGGCGGGCCGGCGAACTTCCGCCTGAGCTTCACCCGCGAGACGCCCGCGGACGACCTGATCCTGGACCGGGTCCGCGCGCGGAAATGGAATCAGGGCGGGTCGACGACGGTGGTGACCGCCGACGTCGAGCTGGGCGAGACGGCCGAGGCGGAAGGCGGGAAGTGGATGCGCGTGGCTCACGGCTCGTCGCCGGAGAGCGTCGCGCGGCGCATCGGAGGGCGGTTTTCAAGATGAGCGGCGTCAAGAAC
>JAHFCD010000379.1:959-3362 GCA_023249695.1 Elusimicrobiota bacterium | reverse complement strand
CTAGGATACTCCAGAGGTTAGCTCGTCATTGAGCCGGCGTCAAGAGGGACTGAAGCCGGCTCCAGTTCTCCGCCGTGACGCGCAGGCGGAAGCGGATCTTATCCCCCCGGACCTCGCGGTAGAGGATCTGCGCGGACTCGTACAAGCGCGCCGTCCAGGCTCCGGCCGAGGCGGCGGGCGCGTCGATCTCGCGCAGGAGCCATTTCTTGGAGAGCGCTGCCTCGACGCGCAGGAGCATCTCCGGAATGCCCTCGCCCGACGCGGCGGACATGATCGTCGCGTCGGGGTGCCGGCGGGAGAGGTCGTCGAGCGCGGCGGGGGTCAGGCGGTCGGCCTTGTTCAAGGCCTCGACGCGAGGGATGCCGCCCGTCGCCAGGTCTTCCAGGGTGAGCTTCACCGAGGCGTGCTGGCCCTCCAGTTCCGGCGAGGACGCGTCGTGGAGGATGAGCAGGCAATCGGCGGATTCCACCTCTTCCAGCGTGGAGCGGAATGCCGCGATCAGAGAGGTGGGCAGGCGCTGGATGAAGCCGACCGTGTCGGTGATGACGGCCCAGCCCCCGCTCGGCAGGCGCACGCGCCGGGCGGTCGGGTCGAGCGTGGCGAACAGCTTGTCGTCCGCGTAAGCCGCGTACTCGCCCGTCAGCGTGTTCAGCAAGGTCGACTTGCCCACGTTCGTGTAGCCGACGAGCGCGATCTGCGGCACCGGCACGCTCGCGCGGCGCTCGCGGCGCAGGCGGCGCGAGGAGCGCACCCGTTCGAGCTCGGCGCGCAGGTGCTTGATCCGGTATTGAATGTGGCGCTTCTCGTACTCGAGCTTGCGCTCGCCGGGGCCGCGGGTGCCGATGCCGCCGGCCTGCTGGGAGAACGCTCGGATGCCGGTCAGGCGCGGCAGCATGTAGGAGAGCTGCGCCAGCTCGACCTGCAGGCTGCCTTCGTTCGTGCGCGCGCGCCGGGCGAAGATGTCGAGGATCAGGCGCGTGCGGTCGACGATCTTGACCTTCGGCAGGGCCTTCTCGAGATTCTTCTGCTGGGCGCCGGTGAGCTCGAGGTCGAAGATCACGGTGCCGGCGCGAAGGCCGGCGCACATCCCCACGATCTCCGCCACCTTCCCTTCTCCGATAAGCGTCGACGCATTGAAACGGGCGAGCGCTTGGGTGGTTTCGCCCACGACGAGCGCGCCCGCGGTCTCGACGAGGCGCTTGAGCTCCTCGAGGCTCGTGCGGATCACGTCCGTCTGCGACTTGGGGCCGACGCCGACGAGGACGGCGCGCTCGATGGGCGCGCGGGTTTCGCGGGAGACGTTCCGGACCCCGGACTTTCGGGCCATCAGTCGAGCAGGACCTCGGGCATCGCCTGCTGGAGCAGGCGTCGCCAGCGGCGCGCGGTCCCGGCCATCAAGGTGTCGAGCGGCGCGAAATCATCGGAGAGCACCGGCGCCGGCGCGAGGTCGCGCGCCACGGGGCGAAGCTCCCGGCTCAGCATCAAGGCGATCTCCTGCGCGACGCGCGGGCCGACGTTGGTCGCGCCGGCGTCGAGCGGGCCGGCGGACGCGAAAAGCAGGACGTTGGCGAGGCCCTCGTTGGGATCGCTGGCGATGAAGGCGCGGACGTGCGGGAACGACGCGGACAGGGTGCGGTACAGGGCCTTCCAGGGGAGGTCGTCGGGCCCGGCGACCGCGCTGACGATGTTGATCGAGAACACGCCTTCCGGGGAAAGGGAATCGCGCACGCGCTCGAACGCCTCGGTCGTGAAGAGGTGCGCGGGCGGCGACTCGGCGCCGAAGGCGTCGAGGAAAACGAGATCCCACGGCCCGAGGCCGGCTTCCAGCGAGGCCCGGCCGTCGCCGACGACGACGCGGCCCTTCGGCTTGTAGCCGAAGTCCCGGCGCGCGGCCTCGACGATCGCGGGGTCGATCTCGAAGGCGTCGACGGTGAGGCCGCGGCGCTCGAGCGCCTTCGGAAGGAGCCCCGCGCCGAGCCCGACGACCAGCGCGCGCTTCGCTTTCGGCCGAAGCGAGCGCGACCACTCGAGCGCCCGGATGTACTGGGACTCGCTTTCCCCCCCGGACTTCTCCATCACCGATTGGCTCGTGCCGTTGACGAGGAGGTAGCGTTTGGCCGCGGTGTCGAGCACGGTAATGCGGCCGTAGGCCGATTCCCGCGTGGACAGAGCGATCCTCGACTTCGGCGCCGGCATCAGCAGCAGCCCGACGCAGGCGGCGCACGCCGCCAGCTGGCCGAGCGGAAGCGCGCGCTGGGCCAGCCACGTGCCGAGCGCTCCGAGGAGGAGCAGGAGCAGCGCGGTGCCGAACAAGATCTGGGAGATCGGAAGATGCGGGATCAGGATGAAGCCGGTCAGCACCGCGCCGAGGACGCTGCCGGAGGTGGACACCGCCCACGCGTC
>JAHFCD010000379.1:0-949 GCA_023249695.1 Elusimicrobiota bacterium | reverse complement strand
GCCCCAAAGCTCCGAGCAGCATCAGCGCGGGGCCCAGGAGCGCCGCGGCGCTCGCGAACGCGCCGGCCTGCACGCCGAGCGGCAGGCTCGCGCGAAGGACGGGCACGCGCAGCCAGGGCACCGCGGCGACGGTCAGGCCTGCGGCGGTGAGCAGCCGGGCGAACAGAAGCAGGTACGGCTGGCGGTCGGCGCGGCGGCCGCCCCAGGCGTAGCCGAGGGCGAGCGCGACCATCGTGACCGTGATCATGGCCGACCATGTGTAGATCGACGAGCCGTAGAAGGGGCTGATCAGGCGCGCGCCGGCGAGCTCGAGCACGAGGCAAGCGGTGCCGGACAGGAAGAGGCTGCCGAGCAGGAACGGCGTCATGAACGGCGGCTGCTGAGCGGGGTTAGGCGGAGATTTTTTCACGGGCTTCCTCCCAGAGTGTCAGGGCGCGCGTCAACAGGGCCGGCGCGCCGGCGGCCGCGTCGAGCGCTTCGGCGTCGAGCTGATGTTTGAACCAGGTGCGCTGGCGCTTGGCGTAGGCGAGGGTGCCGCGGATCAGCTCCGCGAAGCCGTCGTTGGGCGACAAGGCGCCCCGCGCGCAGGCGAGGGCCTCGCGGTAGCCGAGGCTCGTGAAGCCGGGCTCGGCGCCGGAGAACTCGCCGGGCACGAGCGCCTTGACCTCGGCCAGCAGGCCCGGCCACATCCCTCTCGCCCGCGCCTCGATCCGCTCGCGCGAGAGCTCGGGAGACGCTTCGAGGCGCAGCGCCAGCGCGGCGGGCATGCCGCCGTCCCGGCCCTCCCGCCAATGCTCGGAGATCGGCTTGCCGGTCAGCTCGAGAACCTCGAGCGCGCGCATGACGCGCTGAAGGTTCGCGGGCGGAATTCCGGCGGCGGCCTCGGGGTCGGCCGCGGCCAGGCGCGCGTGCAGAGCGGCCGGTCCGCGCGTCGCGGCTTCGGCGCGCA
>JAHFCD010000378.1:1314-3362 GCA_023249695.1 Elusimicrobiota bacterium | reverse complement strand
CAGCGTCCCGAGCACGATCCCGATCAGGCTCATCACGTTTCTCAGTATATGCATGTTCCTTTACCTCTCCAGATTCGTTTCGTTTGGTCCTACTTCACGCCGTCCTTCGCCTGCGGCGCCGCGGGCTTCACGGGCGGCGCCGGCGGCACCGGAGCCGTCCCGTTCACCGCGACGACGACGCCGTTCGCCGCCGGCGCGCCCGCCGGGCGCGGGGCCGGCACCGGCTCCCGCGTCAGGGCGATGCGCCCCGAGCGGATCATCGAGCGCATCGTGGACAGGACGTGAGACTGCGCCATATCCGCCTCGACCTTCTTGGCCTTCGTCAAGCTCAGCCACTGCTGCAGAACCTCCCGCGACGCCTCGGGAAGGACCGCCAGGACTCGGTCCTTGTAGGTCTGCGCCATCGGCGCGAGCGCCTTGGCCCAGATCTCGAACGACACGCCCTGCACGAGCTGCGCCAGGTCGCTCGCCTCGAGTCGCGCCAGGTCGTCCATGCGGATCAGCGCCTCGAACACCTTGGGCGCCAGGTCCGGCGAGACGGCCAGCAGGCGCTCGAGGAACATCTTCTGCATCTTCGGCTCCATCGAGCTCAGCAGCTCGCCGACCGCGCCGGTGCCGCCATAGGCGTACGCCAGGCGCTCGCGCCAGGCCCGCTTGATCTCGTTGAGCTCCTGGGGAGGGATCGAGGTCGCCGAGACGAGGTACATCATCGTCTCGATCCGCTTCTCATGCGACAGCTGATCGAGGATGCGGCTCGAGAGCAGCGGGTCCACGAATCCGAGCAGGCAGCTGATGTCCTTCGGGTCGGAGTCCTTGAGGAGCTCCGAGAGCATCTCGAAGTTGTCCAGGCTGACGAAATCCAGCCGCTCCCGAGCGATCGCCGCGTCGCCGCGCGTGACGCTTCCCTGGACGCCGCCGGCCGCGGCCTCGCCGTGCGCCGCGCCCTCGCCGTCCGTACCGCTTCCGTCCTTGCCCCCCTCGCCGGCGCCGCGCGATTCGGTGGAGGACTTGTCCTCCTTGCCCTTCGGCCGCTCCGGCAGGAGCGAACGCGCCTCATTGACGGCCTGCACCGACCGGGTGTAGAAGAACAGAATCAGCGCCAGCGCGCCGAGCACGACCGCGCCCCAGAAGATGCGCATCAGGGTCGCGGGCGTGGCCAACGTCTTCCACGCCGGCTGAAGGGGCAGCTTGTACATGTTGAGGCGGTCGCCGCGATCGGGATCCAGGCCGAGCACCTCGGAGACCATCACCTCGATCATCTTCTCGCTCTTCTCGGGGATCGCGCTGTCGAGCACGATCGAGACGAGCATGCGCTTGATCGAGATCTCGTACGCCGGCGCGTCGCCTTCGTCGGCCGGCGCCGGCGCGGCGGGCTTGGGCTCGGTCTTCTTGTTGTCGGACATCGTGACGTCGGGGCTGACCACGAAGCCGGGTAGGACCGACATCTTCGGCTTCTTCGAGATCTCGCGCCACATCCACTTGGCCTCGACGTTTTTGTCCTTGCGCTCGTTCTTCTTCACGGAGGCGTCGGCCTCGGCGCCGGCCTTCACCTCGACGTTAAGGAAGACCGTGACGTGCGCCCGGCCGGGGCCCAGGAAGCGGTCGAGGATGCCGGTGACCTCGTCGACGATCTTCTTCTCGAGGTCGACCTTCGCCTGGACCGGGGAAGGCAGCGGCGGCATCACGGCGCGCGCCGCGAGCGGGGCGGCGAGCATGATCACGGCGGCGAGTCGATGTAATTTCATTTCGATTCTCCTGAGTGGACCGGGGCCGAGGAAGTGGTCGGGACGGCGGTCGGGGCGGACGGGGCGGCCGGGGCGGCCGGCGTCTCCCCGAGGCCCTCGGCGCGCATGAAGCTGATGGACTTTTTCACGTCGGCGTTGGTCGGATCGAGCTTGGCCGCGTACTCCCACGCCCGGACGGCTTCCTTCTTGATGCCGAGCGAGTAGTAGATCGAGCCGAGGCGCACGTAGGCGATGACCGAGGCCGGATCGAGCTCGATGATCTCGCGGCACTCCTTGAGCGCCAGGTCGAGCTGGTGCTTCTGG
>JAHFCD010000378.1:0-1304 GCA_023249695.1 Elusimicrobiota bacterium | reverse complement strand
CTCGTCGATCTTGAAGAGCTTGAGGCGGATCGGATCGATGTCGACGAAGGACGGCGGAGCCGGAAGGTCCTGCGGGCGGCTGACCAGCGCGACCAGGCGCTTGACCAGCTCGTTATAGGGATCCTTCGCCTGGACCGTCAGGAACATGACCCGCGCCAGCTCCGGCTTCTGCTCCAGGTAATAGCCGACGCCCTTGCGCAGCTCGGCTTGCGGGTCGCCGTCGCCCAGCTCCTGAACCCCGGCCTTCGCCAGCTTCTGCAGGGACTCCAGGAAGATCTTGCGCTCGAGCGGGAGGACGGCGTAGCGGCCGGACTCGGTCATCGCCTTGCCGGCGGCGGCGTAGTGGCCTTCGAGCGACAGGCGCCGCGCCTCGCGGTACTTGTCCTCGGCCCGGGCCGCGTGCTGGGCGGCGCGCGAGGCGCCGAAGAACATGGTCAGCCCGATCCGCTGGGCGAGGCCGAGGTCGTGAATGGTCATGTTGTAGTCGAGCTGGTAGTCGCGGACCTTCAGGCCGATGCCCGCCCCGATGCCGCCCTGGCCCCGGCCGAGCCGCACCGAGAAGTTGTCGAACACGGAGTACTGGATGCCGGCCCGGAAGTCCAGCTGCGGGACGACGACGGCGTCCAAGCCGATGAGGAGGCGCTCGAAGAAGGTCACGCCGAGGTTCATGCGTCCCTGGATGCCGAGCTTCTCGCTCGTCTCGCCGGAGGTCTTCTCGACGAGGTTGTCGCCCGTGAAGCCCGCGCTGAAGCGGCCCTGGCGGTACTGCAGGCCCGCGCCGCCGGAGAGGGAACGGCTCGACGAGCCCGCCAGCGAGTGCCCGAAATAATCGAGGTTCAGGCCCCAGGCCAGATTCGGCTTGATGTGATCGCCGTAGGCGAAGCGCAGCAAAGTCTGCTCGTCGACGAAGCTGCCGGTCGCCTTGCCGGTCGAGTCGCGCTGCTCCGCCGAGCCCGACTTCATGCGGAACATGCCGACGGCCCAGGACCCGCGCGTCATCGTCGGGTACGAGAAGCCGACGGAATCGTAGGAGCCGTCGTAGAACATCGCGGCGTGCCCAAGCGACGCGCTCTTGCGGTCGACGAACCCGGCGTAGGCCGGATAGGCCAGGGCGTCGGCGGCGCGCACCGCGGACGGGGTCAGGCTCGCGCCGAAGCTCTCGGAGTTCGGCGACTGCGACAGGGTGACTAAGGGAAGGGCGACTCCGCCCTCGCCGCGCGCCGTCGCCGCGCAGGCCAGAAGCAGGCAGAGGGCCAGGCCCCGCGCCGCTTCGCGTTTCCGATCGGCTTCCCGGCGCGTCGAAT
>JAHFCD010000377.1 GCA_023249695.1 Elusimicrobiota bacterium | reverse complement strand
CTCTACGAAGATCGTCGCCGAAGGCGACGATCCTGGCCGCCCCCCGCGGGGGCGGCCATTCCGTTGGGGGGCGATGCCGTTTCCCGCGCTGAGCGCCCGACTACTTGCTCAGGCTCCTAGTAGCCGATCTCCCGGTTCCACGGCTCCTGCGGCACCGCCCGGTACGTCCCGAACAGCAGCTTCTCCATGTAGGGGGACGATTTTCCGGCGACCGAGGTCTCGGACGTTCTTTTGTAGATCGCCGTCGCTTCCTTGGGGGTGATCTTGCCCGAGGCCAGCTCGTTGGCCAGGTTCAGGGCCAGGACGTTCGACGGCTCCGAGTTGCTCGTGGAGGACAGCTCCTCGTTGGCGACGTCGAAGCTCAGGCCGTGGCCGAACTCCCTCAAGGGCACGACCGCGTCGAGCGGCACATGATAGCCGACCACCTGCTCGAGATAGCTGAACGGCGAGCCGCCGTGGACGGTGACCCTCTTCCAGGGCCCGCGCTCATACCAGGTCGCGATGCCGGGGGCGAGCACGTCGGGGTTGCCGTAGCGCTCCCGCATGAGCTCCGCCGTCATCTTGGGGCTCTCGAACCACGTCTCGATGTGCGCCGCGAATTTCTGCGGAGTCGGGGCGCGATAGCGGAAGGCGAAATACGCCCCGCCGGCGACCGTGGCGGCGAGCACGGCCGAGATGAAGTACAGCTCCCTTCTGCGTGATTCCATGGCACGGACCTCCTTGGGAACTTCCCTGAAAGCCCCGCCGCAACGCAGCGACCACGAAGGCCCTTTACGAGGACCAGTAATCCTTCATGCGCTCGCAGTCGGGCGATTCCCGAAGCTTGGTGAGCGCCTGAAGCTGGATTTGGCGGGCCCTCTCGCGCGTGACGCGCAGGGCCCGGCCGACCTCGTCGAGCGAGCGGGGGGACGAGCCGTCGAGGCCGAAGCGCATGCGGATGACTCCCGCCTCGCGCTTGTCGAGGTGGGACATCCATTTCCAGATTTCGTCGCGCCGGATCGACGCCTCGGCGGCCTGCGAGGGGGCGGGCTGGGTCTTATCCTCGAGCAGCCCCTCGAGGCTGCTCTCGTCGTTTTCTCCGACCTGGCGCGCCAGCGGCACGGGATCCTGCATGGCGACCTGGAGATCCCGGATCTTGCCGGCGCTCATGCGCAGACGGCGCGCGTCGGGCGCGCCGGCGGCGCGGCCGCCCTGTTCCTGGATGTCGGCCCGGACCGCCTTCTTGAACCGGGAGATGTCCTCGCGGATGTGCACCGGGATGCGGATCGTCTTTTCCTTGTCCACGATGGCGCGCTGGATGGCCTGCCGGATCCACCAGGTCGCGTAGGTCGAGAACTTGAAGCCCATCGCCCAGCGGAATTTCTCCACGGCCCGCATCAGGCCCAGACTTCCTTCCTGGATCAGGTCCGAGAGCTCCAGGCTCTCGGAATTGAAGGTCTTGGCGATGGAGATCACGAGGCGAAGGTTCGCCCTCAGCAGGCCGAGCTTCGCCGCCTCGATGCGTTCCTCCAGCAGCGCGATCCGGTCGTCGAGCTCGAGCAACGCCGCCGGCGGCATCGTCAGCGGATCCGCCGGACGCCCGTCGCGCACGCGCCGGGCCTGATCGCGGAGGCGGTTCGTCAGCCGGCGCACCTTGTCCTCGTGCAGACCGAGGCGCATGATCCGGTCGAGGACCGGCTCGCCGCGGGCCCCGCGCGACAGGGAGCGCGCCAGGACGAGGATCTTGCGGCGCAGCGCGGAGATCTGGGCCCGCGTCGGCGTGCCCCGGGGCATCAGCTCCTTGGCGCTCATCTCGCCGCGCCGGATGAGCTCGGCCCAGTTGCGGATCTGCCGCGCCGCGACGGGCGAGCCGAGCACGAGCTTCTTCAGCTCGGCGCCGGCGGCCTCGAGCTCGCGCGCCAGGTGAGTTTCCTCCTGGCGGTTGAGCAGCGGCGCCTTGCTCATCTCGGACAGCGAAAAGGCGAACGAACCGGTGTCGGCGGACGTCGTCATGTGTTGAGGCCTCCTCCCCGGGACGCTCAAGCGAAGCGGGGAACTGGTCAGGGACCAGGCGAAGCGGTGTCGTGTGATTTTGCGGCTCAGGGCGACACGCGGCGATGAGGCTTGCCGCGAGGAGGGGACGACGGCTTCGATGTATATTATCGCCAGATTGCTGTTACGAATTTATTACGGGAAACCGCCCCCGGCCGCCGGGGCGGGGCGAGGCCGGATCGTTGCGGCGGAACAAGCGAAGCGGACTGGGGGCGCCATGATTCGATTCCCGCCGGAGAAAATACTCGTCGCCTGCGACCTGTCGGACGTCTCTCGAACGGCGTGGCGGCACGCGTCGGCGCTCGCCGCGAGGTGCGGCGCGGCCTTGGAGGTCGTTTACGTCGAGCCGTGGGACATCGGCGTCGACGCCCTGCCTCCGCCCGAGCCCACCCCGGCCCATCTCGCGGCGCTGCGCGCGGAGGTGCGCGCGGTGGTCGGCTCCGGCGCGAAGGTCACGGTGCTCAACGGCGACCCGGCCGACCGGATCCTGGACTGGGCCCGGCGCCATCGCCCGGACCTGATCGTCGTGGGGACGCACGGCCGCAAAGGCCTCAAGCTGGCGCTGCTCGGCTCGGTCGCCGAGACGATCATCCGGTCGTCGCCGGTGCCCGTGCTCGCGGCGCGCGGCCCGGTGCGGGCGATTCGCGCGATCCTGGCGCCGGTCAACTTTACGGCCTACTCCGACTACGGCTTCGCCTACGCCGCGGCCGCGGCCGCGGCCCTGCGGGCGCGCTTGAAGGTGCTGCACGTGACCGACGACCCGGTCTGGAGCGGCAACCTCGGCTATCGCCTGTCCGTGCTCCTCAAGCGCCTGCCCGCGCGGGTCCTGAGCGCCTGCCGGCCGAGCACGCTGACGGCCGTCGGCGAGGCGGTGCCGGGCATCTTGAAGGCGAGGCGCGGCCAGGACTGGATCGTCCTGGTCACGCACGAAAAATCCCTCATCAAGGACGCGTTCTTCGGAACGACGTTGGAGCAGGTGCTTCGGCGGTCGCCGGTCCCGGTGCTGTCCGTTCCCGCGCCGGCTCGGCCCCTCTTCGCCCTGAAGGTCTCCGGCGGCCGCTCCGAGGCTCGGGAGAAATCCTTGACCTTGCGCTAGCGATCCCGGAGGGCGTATGGACATCATTCAAATATTCTTGGAGCGGCACGCGGGGCTGCGCAGCGAGCTCGACATGCTGGAGGCGCCGTTCAAGCAGCCTCACGGCGTCGGCTGGGACGACTGCCTCGTGCTCGACAAGATCCGGCTGCTGCGCGACATCCAGGACCTCTTCGCCGTCTATAAGGCTCACGAGGCGCAGGAGGACGAATTCCTGTCCGAGGTCTCCGGCATCGTCGCGCTGAATCCG
>JAHFCD010000376.1 GCA_023249695.1 Elusimicrobiota bacterium | reverse complement strand
CCGGCGCCTTCGAGCGCGGCCAGAAGCTCAAGGTCAAGGTGCTCTCCAAGCCCGAGAAGCCCGGAGATCCCGTGTTCCTCGGCATCAAGCAGCTCCAGGCGAACCCGTCGGACGCGATGCGCAAGAAGTTCGCCCCGAAGACCACGGTCACCGGCAAGATCACCGAGGTCGGCGCTCACGGCGTGCGCTTCCAGGTGGATCCGAAGACGATCGCCTTCGCGCCCGCCGCGGAGTGCGACGCGGACGTGATCTACAAGCTCGGCGACGAGGCCACCGGCATCGTCACCGGCATCGACTCCCACGCGTTCGAGGTCCGCGTCTCGCTGGCTCGCTTCAACGAGATCAAGGACCGCAAGCGCGTCGCGCAGTACATGAAGGCGCCGCCGCCTCTCACGCTGGGCCAGATTCTGTCCCCGGAGGATGAGGGGTGACCGGCCGCGCCGTCGAAGAAGTCCGCCTGAAGACGGTCAAGAGCCCCTGGGCCTTGGCCGGCGGATGGCTCAGCGCCCGCGCCGTGGCCATCGCGGCGGGGCTCGCCGTCGTCTCGCTGTTCGGGATGCTGGCGTTCATGCTGAGGGAGAAGCCGCTTCCCCGGCGGCACGCGGACTTCCCGTCGCCGCCGCAGGTCGCGTCGCAGATCTCGGCGGCGATGGAGCGCCTCAAGACGAATCCGCAGGACATCGCGGCGCTCGTCGAGATCGGTACGCTCAAGTTCGAGAAGGGCAAGGACTTCTACGTCGAGGCGATCTCCGAGCTGGAAGAGGCGCGCGATCTCGGCGCGCTCGATCCGCGCATCTTCTACTGTCTCGGGATCATGTATCAGGAGGAGGGGCTGTTCCCTTTCGCGCTGACCGAGTACAAGCGCTTCCTTCGCCATTACCCCGACGATAAGGAAGTCCGGATGCTGACGGCGAAGCTGTACTACAAGATGGGGCTTTTCCCGGACGCGGTCGGCGAGTACGAGCGTCTGAAGTTCTCGGATCCGAGCGATCCGCTCGTCGAGGAAAACCTCGGCATGAGCCTGTGGGGGGCCAAGCTGGTCGACCGCGCCGCGGGCTCCTTCGCGCAGCTCAAGACGCTCGGCGGCGATTACGCGCGCCGCGCCGATTTCTATCTGGGTCAGATCGCCCTCGAAGCGGGCAAGTTCCAGGAAGCCTACGATCACTTCGTCGCGGTCGGGATCGCGCCGCTTCCCGGCCTCGATCCGCAGCGCGCCCCGACGGGGCTCGCGATGGCGGCCCAGAAGCTCGGCAAATGGGAAGAGGCTCGCGTGGCGTGGGAAGCGGCCCTCAAGGCCGCGCCGACCGACGGGAAGGCGGCGGCGGCCCTGAAGGAAGCGACGAAGCGCGCCAACGCCGCCAAGAAGGCCGTCGAGGCCGCCGCCGAAAAAGCGAGGAAGGCCGAGGAGGCCGCCGCCGAGAAGGCGAGGAAGGCCGAAGAGGCCGCCGCCGAGAAGGCGAAGAAGGCCGAGAAGGCGGCCGCCGCCGCGGCGGAAAAGGCGGCGGCGAAAGCGGCGGCTCCGAAGAAGTGAGACTTCTCGCGACGCTGGCGCGCCGCTACGGCACGCCGCTATACGTCTACGACGCAGCCGTCGTGCGCGACCGCTACCGCGCCCTGCGCGGCGCCTTCACGCGTCCCGTGCTCGTCTGCTACGCGTTGAAGGCCAACTCGAGCAGGGCCGTCGCGTCCGTGCTGGCGCGCGAGGGCGCCGGCGCGGACATCGTCTCCGGCGGGGAGCTTGTCCGCGCGCGCGCGGCCAAGTTTACGCCCTCCCGCATCGTGTTCTCGGGTGTCGGCAAGACCGAGGAAGAGATGGCCGCCGGCCTGCGAGCCGGGGTGAAGGCCTTCAACGTCGAGTCCTCCGAGGAGCTGGACGCGCTGGCGCGCGTCGCGGGCCGCCTGAAAAAACCGGCGCCCGTCTCCATTCGCCTGAATCCCGACATCAACGCCCGGACGCACCCCCACATCACCACGGGGCGCGCCGAGAACAAGTTCGGCGTGGAGACCGGAGAAGCCCTGGCGCTGTACCGTCGCGCGTCCCGGGACCGCCGCCTGCGCGTCATGGGCGTCCAGTGCCACATCGGCTCCCAGATCACCTCCCTGGCGCCCTACAGGCGCGCCGCGGCCGCCGTAGCGGCCCTGGCGAAGGGCCTCAAGGCCTCCGGCATCCCGCTCGCCTTTGCGGACATGGGGGGAGGCCTCGGCATCTCCTACAAGGACGAGATGCCCCTCGATCCCAAGGCCCTCGTTGGGACCCTGGAGAAGGCCTTCGCCGACCAGCCGGAGCTCGAGCTCCTCGTCGAGCCGGGGCGCTATCTCGTCGCCGACGCGGGGCTGCTGCTGACGACCGTGCTGTACCGGAAGCAGACCTCGAAGCGCCGCTTCGTCATCGTCGACGGGGCCATGACGGACCTCCCGCGGCCCGCGCTGTACAACGCGTGGCATCCCGTGGAGGTCGTCTCGCCCCGCCGTGGAAAAAAGACCATGGCGGACGTCGTGGGTCCCGTCTGCGAGTCGGGAGACTTCCTCGCGCGGCAGCGGCCTCTGCCGCCTTTGGAGAGGGGGGACCTTCTCGCCGTGCTCAAGGCCGGAGCGTACGGCTTCGCGATGAGCAGCCAATACAACTCGCGCCCTCGCGCCGCCGAAGTCCTCGTGGACGGGGGAAAGGCGAGGCTCGCCCGGCGACGGGAGACCCACGCGGACCTGACGAGGGGGGAGCTATAGCGTGGCGAAGCACAAAAACACCGTGAAGAAGGACAAGCCCGCCCCTCCGTTCCCGACGGAAGGCCTCTCGCCCCTCGGCAAGCGGATCGCGATGGCGGGGGGAGGGCTCGTGACCGCCGGCTTCGTGCTTCTGTCCTTCGCCGACGCGCTCGGCCGCAACCTTCCCGCCTTGGTCTCCCCGTTCCTCCTGATCGGCGGATACGCCGCGATCGGCGTCGGCCTTTTCCTCCCTCCCGTTCCTCCCGCGGCTCCGCCGCAATAGCCGCCGCGAATTCCCCGAAAAACCATGTCAGGCGACGAGCTCCTTTTTTTGAGCTCCGCCTTTGGGTGTTTTTCGGGATTCCGCGAACCGGCTCCCCGCCGGCCGGCCTTCGATGGTTTTTTCCGCTCGACCCCTCCTGACGTCTTTTTCCTTTCTTAGTCTTTTCGGCTCCGGTCGGATCCGCCGGAATTTGGCTGATTTCGAGCTGGTTTTTAGGCGCTCGCCCCCGCTTTCCTTTGCTGGTTTTTTCGTGCCCGCCGATCTCCCGGTGAAGTTGCCTGGTTTTTTGGCCGCCGGGGCCCCTGCCCTTTGATGGTGTTTTCGGGCCTCGCCTTTTAGCCGCCGGCAGCCCTGATCCGAGGCGGTTTTTTAGGCTCCCGGACCCCTCGGCTTAC
>JAHFCD010000375.1 GCA_023249695.1 Elusimicrobiota bacterium | reverse complement strand
TTGAGTCCCGCGCGGTCGCCGAGGGCCGCCTTCACCAGCGCGCGGTTGAACAGGGCCCACAGCCAGATCGGCGTCGCGCGGTCGGCGCCGGCGAGCGCCGGCTCGGAGAGGTCCACGAGCGCCTCCCGGTGGAGGCCGAGGGCGCGCTTGGCTTCGCCGCGCCACACGTATGCCTCGAGATCGCGGGGGTAGAGCGCGAGCGCCGCGTCGAGCTGCGCCAGCGCCTCCTCGGCGCGGCCGAGCTTGAGCAGGGCGCCGGCCTTCCAGCTCAGCGCGTAGGGGGCGTTGAGGAGAAGGGCCGAATCGAAACGCCGCACCGCGTCCTCGTAGCGGCCGAGCCACAGGTCGAGGGCGCCCCGCCAGGCGACGACCTGCCCGGCCTCGTCCGCCGGCGCTTTCGGCAGGGCGCGGTCCATCTCCGCGAACGCTTCGTCGGGGCGGCCCAGGCAGACCAAGGTCTCGGCCAGAAAGCCGTGGGTGCGCCAATCGGCGGACTTGTAAGCGAGGGCCCGGCGCAGCCAGGCCTCGGCCTCGGTGAAGCGGCCGGCGCACAGCGCCGCTTGACCGGCCTTGGAGAACATCCAGCCGTAGCGGCTCTTGGGGAAGGCGGCGAGCTTGGAGAACTGGCTCAGCTCCTCGGCGCCGCGCAGATCCGCGCGGTAATAGGGGACCCACGGGCTTTTCGCGCGGCCGACGGCGCGCTCGAGCTTGAGCAGCTCCCTGCGGCGAACGGCGAGCGGCTGGCCGTCCCATTCCCAGGGGTCCGAGAACGCGCGCAGATCGGCGATGCCCGGACGGTCGTCGAGCAAGCGCTCGGCGGCGGCGAGCGCCGCCTTGTAGCGGCCGAGCTTCATGAGCGCGGCGAACTTCTCCCCGGGAAGCAAGGTGTCCCGGTCGAGCCGGATCGCCTTGAGCAGCAGGGCGCGGGCGCGCGCGACCTGCCCCGAAGAAAACAGGATGCCGCCCGCGATCAGGTAGGCGCGCGGGTCGGTCGGATCGATCTTTTGAATGCGGCGCAGGAGACGGCCGGCCCGCAGGGGCCGTGACGAGGCCTTATAGGCCTGGCCGGCGGTCTTCATTTGCTCGAGGATCACGCGCACCTTCTCGGCCTTCGCGAGGCGCGCGGCCTTCAGGCGCGACTGCGCCGCCTGCTCGCGCATGAGCAGGACTTCGGCGAGCTGGCGCCCGACCTCGGTCTCGCGCGGCCCGACGAGCAGGGCCCGGCGCAGCGCGGCCTCCGCGCGCTCGAGGCGTCCCGCGGAGACGGCCGCTTCTCCGCGCCGGCGCAGGAGGCGGATCTTCTCGGCTTTTTGAAGGCGCGCCGCGAGCAGGCGCTTCTTCTCGGACTTCGCGCGCATCACGCGAACCTCGGCGCGATAGCGGCGCGCCTTTTGATCCCGCGGCGCCATCGCCATCGCGTGGCGCAAGGCCTGCTCGGCGTCACGCAGCCGTCCCTTCACGACGTGGGCCAGGCCGCGGCGGCGCAGGACGTGGACGAGGCTGCGGCGGGACTCCTCGTCCCCGGGCTCGAGGTCGAGCACTTTGCGCAGCTCCTTCTCCGCCTTGTCGAGGTCGCCCGCGGCCAGGGAGGCCTGGGCGCGCATGCGCATCACCAGGATCAGCCTCCGCCGCGCGGTCCCATCGCGGCGGCCCAGGACGAGGGCCTTGGACAGAGCCTTCTCCGCCGTCGCGAGCTCGCCCAGCGCGCGAAACGCCTGGCCGCACGCGCGCAGGGTTTCCGACAGGCGCGCGCGATAGGCGGCGTCTCCGGGCGCGAGCTTGAGGACGCCGCGAAGGGTCTTCTCGGCGGCGGGCGTGCGAGCCGGGTTCTGATGGAGCAGGCTGTTCGCGAGGCCGGCGTAGGCGGGCAGATGGCGGGGGAAATCCTCGATCACCGAGACGAAGGCCTCGATCGCCTCCGGCTTGCGCCCGAGCGAGCCCGCGACGTGGCCGATGAAGACGCGCGTCTCCGGACCGTTCTCGCCGGCGGCGATCGCGGCGCGAAAGGCGCGCAGGGCCTCCTCGAAGCGCCCGGCGTTGAAATGCTCGATGCCGAGCCGGCTCAAGTCATGCATCGCGTCCGCCGTTGCCGTCCGCGCGGCGCGAGAGCCAGGCCGCCTGCGCGTACTCGTCCCGGCGGAAGCCCCGCGCCATCTTGAGGCCCGCTTCGAGCACGCGGGCCATCTGGCCGGGGTCGAGCGGGGAAGCGGCGTCGAGTCCGATCCCGCGACGCACGTGTTCGAGCACCTTCGCGGGAAGGCTGTCGAAGTCGGCCTTCATCCCGGCCTCGTCGCCGAGCGCGCGCTTGGCCAGCGCTCGGTTGAACATCACCCAGACGAAGTGCCCGGTGATGGAATCGAGCTCCTTGATCGCGTCGGCGTGGCGGCCGAGCTCGCGCTTGGCCTCGGCGCGCCAGATGTTCGCCTCTTGATCCTTCGGGTAATGCCGAAGCGCGTAGTCGAGCTGCGCCAGCGCCTCCTTGCGCCGGCCGAGCTTCAGCAGGGCCGCGCCCTTCCAGCCGTGCGCGAACGGAGCCCCCATCGCGCAGGCCCGCGTCGAGCGCTCGAGCGCGCGCTCATAGCGGCCGAGCCAGAGCTCGAGCTCACCCCACCAGGCGTGCACCTGCGCGTGCTCGTTCTCGGGCGCGGCGGCGAAGCCGCGCGCCATCGAGCGCAGCGCCTCCTCCGGGCGATCCAGGCAGACGTAGGCCTCGGCCAGATAGCCGTGCGCGCGCCAATCCATTGGCTCGTGGCGCAGCGCGATCTTGAAGGAGCGCACGGCCCGGCGGAAGCTGCCCGCGAACAGCGCGACCATCGCGGCGTTGTAGTGCATCCAGCGGTAGCGCGGCGTCGACGGGAGCGCGTCGAAATGGGCGAGGCCTTCCGCCCCGCCGAGGGAGCCGAGAAAATAACGCCGCCAGGGCCCGGGTGCCGTCCGCAGCGCGCGGTCGAGCTCGCCCAGGTCCGCCTGCGGGCCTTCCCGCACCGGACGGTTGTCCGTTTCCCACGGATCCCAGAACGCCCGGTGATCGAGCAAGGCGGCGCCCGCGTCCAAGGTCCGCTCCGCGAGGCGCACGGCCGAGGCGTAGCGGCCCAGACGCATCAGCACCTTGAAGCGGTCGATCCGGTTGAGCTCGCTGCCTTTCGCGACGGCCCGCGCGAGGGCGGCCCGCTCCTTTTCCGGGCTGCCGATCCAGCGCATGAGCAGGCTCACGGAGACGTGGGCGGCCCCGTCGCGGGGGTCCATGGCCAGCACGTCCTCCCAGGCCCGCCGCGCGCGGCGGAAGCGGCTGCGCGTGTTGGGCACGTCGTGGGCGAGGGCGCGCGCGCGCAGGATGCCCGCGATGTCCCGGCGGATTGCCGCGTCGCGGGGCGCGAGCGCC
>JAHFCD010000374.1 GCA_023249695.1 Elusimicrobiota bacterium | reverse complement strand
CGATGGTCAACGGCGCCGCGAGCGAGGACCTCCCCACGGTCGCCGTCCTTGCGCCCTCGTCGCGGCACAAGATCGCGCTCGCCCGCGAGGGCGGCCTCCAGTCCCCGGGGAACTTCCATCTCGTCCTCGACTCCTCCTGGCTGATCCAGGAGACCTACCCCGACGGCCGCACCAAGCTCCTCGTCAAGAAGGGCGTGACCTTCGACGACAAGGGCCAGGCGACCGTCGTCGACTACGAGATTCCTCGTCGCGTGCGCTACTTCGCGGACTACTTCACCTTGGGCGCGAACGACCGCGACGACGGCGTCGTCTTCGAGACCAACCTCGACGTGCCGCAGTCCAACTCGCTTCAGCTCGAGAAGGTCGTCAATGACAAGCTCGGCACCCGCCTGATCCTCGCCGCGCGGGGCGTGGCCGTGCCGGCCACCTTGGCGCTGCTGATGCCGCTGCATCATCTCGCCGGGAACGCCATGGGGACGCAGGGAAGCGTGCAGGTCGCGGCGATGCCCGCGGCCGAATCGCGCGAGGCCGAGGTCGGCCGCATGGTCGACGCCTACCTCGCGGCGTTTAAAGGAGAAGAGCTGGTCGTGAAGCCGTCGGGCCCCCAGTTCCACTCCGGCCGCGGCGTCAAGTTCTTCCAGAAGTCCGAGCGCGACGCGATCGTCGCGCACGCGTTGGCCCTCGCCGTGGACTCCCAGATGACGGACGACGGCGCCGTCCTGCTCGACGAGCGCGTGAACTCCGCTCCTCTCGACCGAGGCGGCCGCAAGATGGAGACGACGGGCCGCATTCTCGTCGCCCGCACCCCGTGGGGGGGCACCGCGACGACCGGCATGTTCGCCCGCGTCGGCCCGTGGGGCAAGCCCACCACCGCCGAGGCCGCCGATCCCCGCGACAACGCGGTGGTCGAGCCGATGGAGAAGCTCTTCGCCGAGTGGCAGCGGGCGGGCCTGATCGACGCGCAGGGCGCGCGCGAGCTCGACGCCCAGATGCGCAAGACCGGCGAGGACGCGCTCGCCGCGATCGCCGAGTACGAGAAGAAATTCGAGCGCAAGGAAGGCGAGCCCTACCAGGCGCAGAGCGACATGATCGGCCTCGACGTGATGATCGAGCGCCGCGGCGGCAAGCTCGTGCCCGTGATCATCGAGGTCAACGACCACGACTCGGGCGGCCAATACAATCTCGACCAGATGCATCCGGAGAGGGCGGGCGAGCACTCCCGTGAATGGGTCGCCACGATGCTCCAGCGCGCGCGCCGCGACGCCCTCAAGGGCAAGCGCATCATCATCGTCGGCGCGGGCTACGAAGGCAAGAAGCCGATCTTCGAGCGCGCCCGCGAGCTCGGCGTCGACATCATCCTGATCGACAGCCCGACGAGCTGGGCCAACGACCCGCGCTACATCTCCGAGCTGATCCCCACCGACAACACCAAGCCGGCGGAGGCTCTGACCATCGCGCGCAAGAAGCTCCAGCGCTCGGCGCGCAAGAACGGCAAGCTCGACGGCATCACGACCTTCTGGGAAGACGACGTCGTTCTCACGGCGGACCTGGCCAAGCAGCTGGGCCTGCCCTACCACAGCCCGGACGCCTCGCGCACCGCCCGGAGCAAGTTCGAGACCCAGGCGGCCCTCGCCCTCAAGGGCGTCCCCTCCGCCCGGCAGCAGCGGCTCGAGAATCTCTCCACCGCGAAGGATGAAAAGGCGCGCGAGGCCCTGGTCGCCGCCTTCCGCAAGCTCGCGGTCAAGGTCGGCTTTCCCGCGGTGATCAAGCCCGTCTCCGGCGCGGCCGCCATCGGCACCGAGAAGGTCTCCTCGCTCGAGGAGGCCGTCGCGGCCTACAAGCGCATCAGCGAGATCATCAATCCCAAGACCGATCCGATCTTCGCGAACAACTCGGACCTCCTCCTGATGCAGTACCTCGACGGCCACGAGTACGACGTGGACCTCGTGATGGTGGACGGCAAGCCGGTCTTCCAGTCCCTGACCGACAACAAGCCCACCGCCGAGCCTTCGTTCCTCGCGACGGGCTCGCGCTTACCCAGCACTTTGTCCGCCAAGCAGCAGCAGGAATCCGTGGACCAGGCGATCGCCTCCGCGCAGGCCCTGGGCCTGACCGACGGCGTGATCCACATGGAGGGCAAGTACACCTCCGAGGGCTCCCGCCTCATCGAGGGCAACGCGCGCATGGGCGGCACCTACGTGATGGACTGGATCAAGGGCGTCTGGGGCGTCGACCTCGCCGAGGAAGGCATGATGGCCGCGGCGCGCATCGGCGGCAAGCCGTTCATGCCCGCCAAGCCCCTCGTCCACCTCGACGGCGACTTCGTCAACTCCGACAAGGCCGGCGTGATCAAGGTTCTCGAGCTCCCCGAGGAAGCGCGGAAGATGCCGGGCTTCATCCGCTTTCGCCAGGTCAAGAAGGCCGGCGACCGCATCACGACCGACGAGGGCGGCGGCTACGCGCGCGTAGCGATGATCGAGGTCGGCGGCAAGGACGCCGCCGAGGCGCGCCGCAACCTCGACGCGATCAAGGCGAAGATCCGCTTCGTCGTTGAGTAGCGCTCCGGCGCGCGGCGCCTGGTAGCATCCCGTCGTCGCGACGCTCATCCTTCCGTCGTGAGCCTAGGTCTTCGCGTCCGTAAACCCTAGGCCCTTTCCCGACGAGAAATCGGGCCCTTAGGACCTTCGGTCCGTTTCCACGCGGTGCTAGACTCGGGCTATGAAACGCCGAGAACCCTTCGCCGCCCTCGTCTCGCTCCTCCTCGCCTCGTCCTCCTTCGCCCAGACCGTGGGCACCGTCGCGATTCCCCGCCTTCCCGGCGGCGCCCCGACGCCGATCCTGACCGTTTCGCCCGCGCTCGGCGGCGGCCTCGCCATGCCGATGCTCTCGCCGCTCGCGCTGACGCCCACGCTCGCGCTTCCCGCGATTTCGCCGGTTCCGGTCGCGGCGATCATGCCCGCCGCGCTTACGCCTCAGGCCGCGCCCGCCGCGCTCGGCGCCGCGAAGGCGCTGACCGGTTCGCTGTCGGCGGCTTCGGCGCAAGGCAAGGACCATGCGCCCGCGCTCTCGGCCGCGTTCGACGGCCTCAAGGCGGCTTCGACCGGCGACGACGCGGTCGTTCCCGCGGCGCCCGCGTCCGACTCGTTCGTGCTCGAGGCTCGCCGCCGCTTCGCGGCGCTGCGCCGCTCGGAAAACGAAAACGGCGCGCGCCCCGAGGGCGCGATCCCGAGCGACGAGGACATGCACGGCCGGCTGGACCGCCTGCCGTCGACGAATCCCGAGCGCGCGAAATTCATGGTGGACCTTTTCCGGCTCGGCGGCGCGAAGGACGCCGACATCGTGCTCCAGGACGCGGGCAAGGGCCGCAACAACATCATCGTGACCAAG
>JAHFCD010000373.1 GCA_023249695.1 Elusimicrobiota bacterium | reverse complement strand
TGAACACGACGACCGGGACCGGGGGCAGCGCGGCGAAGGCCGGGACCGCGGACATCGGGGCGGGAACGACGGAAGGCCACGCGGCGTCCGGGAGGCCCGCCCGAGACGGCGAACCCGCGGCCAGCAGGAGGACGAGGGTGCCTCCTATGATCTTCACACCGCGAGGATAGGCCTTTCTTCATGGGTCCGCATGGGCCGAGGGGCCCAACATAAAATAGGCCCAAAGACCCATCCCCGTCCTTCTGGACTGGCGCCTGTAGGTCTGCTAGGATTGGGTCGCGTGAAAACCCCCAAAGAGTGGTCCGTGTACCTCGTGCGCTGCTCCGACGCGAGCCTTTACACCGGCATCGCGAAGGACGTCGTCGCGCGCATCTCCGCCCACAACTCCGGGAAGGGCGCGGCGTACACGCGCAGCCGCCGTCCCGTCAAGCTCGTGTACCACAAGAAGGGCCTGACCCGCTCCGCCGCCCTCATCGAGGAAGCCCGGATCAAATCGCTCGAGCGGCCGGAGAAGCTCGCTTTCCTTAAGAAGGCGGTGCGGACGCTGAGCCGGGTCGCGGGCGCCGCCGCCTTGCTGTGGGCCGTCGCCGCCCCCGCGCGCGCCCTCCCCGTGTTCAACAAGGAAAACGGGATCAGCCTGTCGTCGGCGACGCCGCAGGCGTTCACCGGCGAGTCGACGGTCGTCGGCGGGGCCTACACCTTGCTGCGCATGTACTACCTTCCCGCGATCTCGAGCGGCGCGCCGCAGGCGAGCTCGGGCACGGCGATCCTCTCCGCGTCATCGACCGACGGCGTCGCGTGGGTCAAGGAGACCGGCGTGCGCGTGGACACGAACACCGTGCCCTCCGTGTCGGCCAGCTCGATCACCGGCTGCGCGCTTCTGCCGCTGACCGGCGGCGGCTTCCGCATGCTGTACTCGATCGTCTCGACCACCGGCGCCTTCCGCATCCACAGCGCGACCTCGGCCGACGGCCTGGCCTGGGCCAACGAGGCCTCCCCCGCGGTCGACGGCGTCCTGACCTACGTCGGCGTCCCGCGCCTCGTCGTGCTCAACTCCGGCGATTGGCGGATGTACTACACGCGCGACTTCAACGGCGGGGACAATCTCGCCGACCGCCAGATCTTCACCGCCCTCTCGACGGACCAGGGCGTGACCTGGAGCGCCTCCGCGGTCGTCCTCTCCACGACCGCCTACGAATCCGGCGTCTCCAAGCTGACCAACGGCCGCGTCCGCCTGTTCTACTCCCAGCCGCAGGGAACCAGCTCCAGCGCGACCGTGATCCTGAGCGCCCTGTCCTCCGACATCCTGGGCAACTCCTTCGCGCTGGAGACCGGCGTGCGCCTCTCCACGCCCGTCGCGACGGGCGCCATGTCCTTCCCCGTCCCGGTGCGCTCCACCGACTCCTTCCGCTGGCGGCTGTACTACACCTACTACGAGGCGGCCAACTCGACCGGCGACATCCATTCGGCCCTGACCGGCGCGCCCGCCCCCACCGGCCTGACCCCGTCGACCTTGTTCCGCAGCGCGACCTCGATCCCGCTGGCGATCTCCGGCGAGGTCTTCTCCCCCTTCGCCTTGCTCTCCGCGGCCTCCATCACCAAGGGCGCCGTCACGATCGCCGGTACCGGCGTCTCCCGGACCGACGACCAGACGATGAGCGCGACCTTCGCCACGCAGGGCCAGTCCCTCGGCTTGTGGGACCTGACCGTGACCAACTCCGACGGCGTCGCGACCACGGTGGCCAACGCTTTGCTCCTCGACTTCGCGCCGGGCAGCGTCGCGCTCACCGACAACCTCCTGCGCCCGCGCAACGGCACCTCCACGCTCATCGATCTCGTGACCTTCAACTCCGGCCGAGTCTCGGTGCGCATCTATAATTCCGAGGGCCGGCCGATCCGCACCTTGTTCGACGGCGAGCACGCCGAGGGCTCCTTCGGCTTCGCCTGGGACGGCCGCAACGCGTCCGGCGCCGTGGTCCCGAGCGGCCTGTACTTCGCCGCCATCGACGGGCCGAAGATCTCGGCTAAGAGCAAGATCATCGTGATCCGATGAAGCGCCTTCCTCTCGTCGCCCTGACCTTCGCCCTCGCCTCGCCGGCGGGAGCCGTCGGCTCGCCGACCTTGAAGCGCTCGCTGTCGGCGCGCTCGGCCGCGATGGCCGACGCCTATACCGCCGTCGCCGGCGGGCTCTCGTCCTTGGGCACCAACCCCGCCGGCCTCGCCGCCGCCTCCCGCCCGCAGCTCGACACGACCTTCACGAGCGGCGTGCTCGACGACACCTTCGGCTTCCTCGGCTGGGCGCAGCCGCTCCGGTTCGGCGTCGCGGCCGCCGGTCTTTCCTATTACGACGCGGGAAAGGTGGACCTCCATTTCACCGGCGGCCGGATCGAAACGCGCAACGCGCAGCGCGACTTCGTCGGCCACCTCGCGTGGGGCCTGCCGCTGCCCGGCGGCCTGTCGGTCGGCGCGACGGGAAAATTCTACCGCTTCGAGCTCGCGCAGGAAGCGAAGGCCTCCGGCTTCGCCGGCGACGCCGGCGCGCAGTGGAAGACGCCCGTCAAAGGCCTGACTTTCGGCGCCGCGATCCAGAACGCCGGCCCGGGCGTGAAATTCGAGGTCGAGAGCGACCCCCTCCCCCTCACGACGCGCGGCGGCGCCTCTTGGACCTGGGAGAGCTCCTCGAAGCTCCCCGACCCCGAGTCCCCCAGCGAGCTTTCCGGCACTCGCTTCCTCCTTTCGGCCGAGGCGGTCAAGGTCCTCGATGAGAAGGCCATCGGCACGGTCGGCTCCGAGCTCGGCATGGACTGGGGCCCCACGACCTCGATCGCGCTGCGCGCCGGCTGGCGCCTGAACTCCGACTACGCGCGCCTGACCGTCGGCGTCGGCATGCGCGAGGGCCGCTTCACGCTCGACTACGCGATGGCCGAAAAACGCACCTTGGGCCAGACGCACTACGCCAGCTTCGGCGTGCGCTTCTAATAGCGATGGCGCGCCGTCGCCGTCCCTTCGGCTCGGTCTGGCTATGGGCCGCGGCGGCCCTCCTCGTCGCGGCGGCCCTCTCCGGCCTCTGGCTCGCCGCCATCGCCGAGCGCAAGCTCTCGACCCTCGTCCTCGGCGGCCTGGGCATCAGCTTCTCGACGCGCATCTGGTCCGCGCCGTTTCCGATCAAGGACGGCGCCCACGGCGAGGCGGAGCGGCTCGTCGAGCGTCTCGACCGCCTCGGCTATCGCCGCACTCAGAATCCGCCCGTCAAGGGCGAATACCGCTGGACCCCGCCCGAGCTCACCGTCTACCTCCGCGGCCACCGCATCCCCGGCTCCGAACAGGCCGAGGGCGTCTATGTCCTTCGCCGCGCCGACCCCGGCTCCTGGAGCGTGTTCGACGGCCTCGGCGGCACGATCC
>JAHFCD010000009.1 GCA_023249695.1 Elusimicrobiota bacterium | reverse complement strand
CTCGCTCGGCTGGGCGCTGTATAAACAAGGGCGCTTCGCGCCGGCGGTCGTGGAGCTCGAAGGAGCGGCCCGCGCGATCGCCGACGACCAGTCGCTGTGGGAGCATTTGGCCGCCGCCTACGAGAGCGTCGGCAACGCCGAGCAGGCCTGGCTTTCGTGGCGCCTGGCCCAAAGCCTCGGCTCGCCGAAGTCCGGGGAGAAGGCCGCCGCGCTGCAGAAGGACCTCAGCGACGAGGGGCTCGGCGAGCTGTGGCGCCGCCATCTCGCCGCGGTGCAGGGCGGCGTCAAGAAGCTGACCGGCCTCTGCGAGCTCAAGGGCCGCATCGCGGGCCAGCCGGTGTCGCGCCGGGCGCTGTTCACCTTCCGCGCGCCGCAGGAAGTGACCTTCGAGCTACTCGGGCCGATGTTCTCGACGGCGTGGCGGGCGCGCCTCGACGCGCGCGGCTTCTCGATGGACGCGTTTCCCGTGGCGGGCCTCGACCAGGGCCGCGTCGAGGAGGCCGCGCTGGGAGCCTTCACCGCGATCTCGGCCGCGCTGTCCGGCGAGGCGTTCCTCCCCGGGCCGGCGCGCATGGAAAAGGCATGGGGCCGGACGAGCCTGGTGCGCCCCGCCTGGCGGATCGACCTCGACGACAGCCTGGCGCGGTCCCTCTCGCCCGCCGGCAACGGCGTCACGGTCAATCTGTCGGATTTCATGCGCGCGGGGTCCCGGCAGGTGCCCCGCCTCCTGGAAACGAAAGGGCGCTTCTGGGACCTCGCGATCTCCTGCGCCGAGCCGAAGGCCGAGTTCCTCCCGTGAAGCAGCAATGCCCGGCGAAGATCAATCTCTTCCTTGAGGTCACGGGCAAGCGCAAAAACGGCTACCACACGCTCGCGACCCTTTTCGCCAAGATCAACATTTACGATGTTCTCGACATGGAGGTCGTGGGCGGCAATAAGCCCACCCTCGAGATCATCGACGAGCTCGGCACCATGCCCCTGTCGGCCGGCCCCGACAACCTCGTCTTGCGCGCCGCCCGGGCTTTTTACCGGGAATTCCGGGTCGGGGTCGGGGTCAAGATCATTTTGACGAAGCGTATACCGATGGGCGCCGGGCTCGGCGGCGGGTCCTCGGACGCCGCCGGCACTCTTCTGGGATTAGCAAGGCTTTTACAGATTAATTTGACAGCCGCCAAGAAGAAAAAGCTGCACGATATCGGCGTCAAGCTGGGCGCCGACGTCCCTTTTTTCCTTAAAGACGCCAATTTTTGCCGGGCCACGGGGATCGGCGATCGCCTCAAGCCGGTCAAAATCGCCAAATCCTTGCCTTTTATGGTCCTGGTTTGGCCCGGTTTTCCGTCTCCGACCGGCCCCGTTTTCACGGCCATCCCGCCCCGCCGGCGCTCGGAGATATTGACGCGCCTATCCCAACTTGATAAACTCATCCGTCGTCTGAAAAGCGGCCGTCCCGTCGAGGAATGGGGGGGGCTTCTTTTCAACCGCCTGGAGCAGGCGGAACTGCCGGTCATGACGGAAATCGCGCAGGCCCGACGCATACTGGATTCAGCGGGTGCCAAGGGCGTGCGCATGTCGGGCTCGGGCTCTTCGGTTTTCGGGTTTATCAGCTCGCACGCCGAAGGCGTGCGAGTCGCACGGCGGCTCCAGGCGTACCCCTGGAAAGTCTATTTGACGAGCTGTCACGGCTGATATCTTGGAGATCACGGAAATCCGCGTTCATTTGCGCAAAGAGGACAAGCTCAAGGCGTTCGCCACGGTCACCTTCGACCATGTTTTCGTGGTTCGCAACATGAAGGTGATCGCAAGCGACAAAGGGCTCATCCTCTGCATGCCGTCGCGGAAGATGCCCGACGGCAGCTTCAAGGACGTGGCGCACCCGATCACCGTCGAATTCCGGACGCTCCTCGAGAGCAAAGTTTTCGCTTGTTACGAGCAGGAAGTTCGCAAGGCCGTCGCCGGGGCCGGTACAGACTCCCGGGTGGTGTAATGGTAACACAGCGGCCTTTGAAGCCGTTATTCGTGGTTCGAGTCCACGCCCGGGAATTAACGATTTACAGGAAAATGAAATGAGCGCGACCAAAAAGGGACAAGGCCAGCTGTGCGTGCTGATCCTCGCCGCTGGTCAGGGCACCCGGATGGAATCCACCATCCCGAAGGTGCTCCATCACGTCGGCGGCCGGCCGATGCTCTTCTACGTGCTGCGCATCGCCAACGCGCTCAAGCCCGGCTCGATCGGCGTCGTCGTCGGCCATGAGGCCCAGCAGGTCAAGGACGCCTCGACCGAGATGCTCAAGTCCGTCGGGATCGCCCGCCCGCTCCAGGTCATCCACCAGAAGAAGCAGATGGGCTCCGGCAACGCCGTCCTCGAGGCGCTGCCCTACCTGAAGAAGTTCAAGACCGCGATGGTCATGTGCGGCGACACCCCGCTGCTCACCTACGAGTCCATCTACAACCTTTTCCTCACCCACGAGCAGCTCAAGGGCCAGGCCACTTTGCTCACCGCGCGCCTGTCGAACCCGAAGGGCTACGGCCGCATCGTCCGCGGCGCCCTCGGCGAGGTCCAGCGCATCGTCGAGGAGTCCGTCGCCACCCCGAAGGAGCTCGCGCTGACCGAGGTCAACTCGGGCGCGTACTGCTTCGAGGTCGAGGCGCTCGTCAACGGCCTCAAGGAGATCGGCGCGAAGGGCCCGAAGAAGGAGCACTTCCTGACCGACGTGATGGAGGCGATCCGCGGCAAGGGCGGCCGCATTCACGCGTATACCTCGTCCAATTCAGAAGAGATCCAGGGCATCAACAACCGCGCCCAGCTCTCCGCCGCCGAGCGTGTCTTGAATAAGCGCATGTTGGAGAGGCTGATGATCTCCGGCGTCACGATCCGCGATCCGCAGTCCACCCATGTCGACGCCGACGTCGAGATCGGCCAGGACACCGTGATCTACCCCGGCACGATCCTGCGAGGCCACACGAAGATCGGCCGCATGTGCCGCATCGGGCCGTTCACGCATATCGAGGACACGCAGATCGGCAACGAGTGCGAGGTCCGCTTCTCCTACGTGATGTCGTCGCGCCTGCTCGAGAAGACCTCGGTCGGGCCGTTCGCCCACATCCGCCCCGACTCGACGATCGGCCCGCGCGCGCGCGTCGGCAACTTCACCGAGGTCAAGGCCTCCCGCATCGGCTTCGGCTCGAAGGTCAACCACCTCTCCTACATCGGCGACGCCGACATCGCCGAGGACGTCAACATCGGCGCCGGCACGATCACCTGCAACTACGACGGCAAGGAGAAGCACAAGACGACGATCGGCGCGAAGGCCTTCATCGGCTCCAACGTGAACCTGATCGCGCCGGTGAAGATCGGCCGCGGCGCGAAGGTGGCCGCCGGCTCGACCGTGACCGAGGACGTTCCCGACGACGCTTTGGCGATCGCGCGCGCTCGCCAGGTGAACAAAACCTGATATGGCCGTCAAATTCCTCGAGAAGGCGGAGGCGCGCATGGCGTCGCATAAGATCGTCGAGAAGCCCCTTCCCATGGAGGGTCTGAAGACCCTTCGCGGCCTCAAGATTTTTTCCGGCAACGCCAACCGCCCGCTGGCCGAAGGCATCGCCAAGTACCTCGGCGTGCCGCTGGGCAAGACGCACGTCGGCCGCTTCGCCGACGGCGAGATCAACCTCCAGATCGAGGAGAACGTCCGCGGCGCCGACTGCTACGTGATCCAGCCGACCTGCCGCCCCGTCAACGAGAACTTGATGGAGCTCCTGATCATGATCGACGCGCTGCGCCGCGCGTCCGCGGGCCGCATCACCGCCGTCGTGCCCTACTACGGCTACGCGCGCGCCGACCGCAAGACCGCGCCCCGCATGCCGATCTCCTCCAAGCTCGTCGCCAACCTCATCGTCGAGGCCGGCGCCCAGCGCGTCATCACGATGGACCTGCACGCCGCGCAGATTCAGGGCTTCTTCGACATCCCCGTCGACCACCTCTACGCCGCGCCGATCCTCATCGACTACGTCAAGAAGAAGGCCCTCAAGAACCTCGTCGTCGTCTCGCCGGACGTCGGCGGCGTCGAGCGCGCGCGCGCGTTCGCCAAGCGGCTCAACGCGGGGCTGTGCATCATCGACAAGCGGCGCCCGCGCCCGAACGAGGCCTCGGTCTATAACATCATCGGGGATGTGAAAGGTAAGAACTGCTTCATCCTCGACGACATGGTGGACACCGGCGGCACGCTCTGCAAGGTGGCCGACAAAATCCGCGAGAACGGCGCGCTGAAGGTCTACGCCGCCTGCATTCACGGCGTGCTGTCCGGCGCCGCCCACGACTTGATCGCCAAGTCCGCCTTAGAAGAAATGATCCTCACCGATTCGATCCCGGTCCACGCGTTGGCCGGGGGGAAACTGACGGTATTGTCGATAGCACCCCTCATGGGGGAAGCGATCGCACGCAACCATCAGGGAAAATCGATCAGCGCGCTGTTCGTATAATTCAGGAGAAATAGAGTCATGGAAATCACGTTGAACGTCGAAGTCCGCGCCGCGAAGGGCACCAAGAAGGTCTTGAGCACGCTGCGCGCCGCGTCCACCATCCCGGCCGTCGTGTACGGCGGAGCGAAGGCTCCGATCATGCTCGCGCTGTCGGAGAAGGATCTGATGGCCGCCCGCAAGAAGGGAGGCGCCAACGCCATCCTCCGCCTGAAGCACACCCAGGGCGAGGAGACCGTCATCGTCAAGGAGCTGCAGCGGCACCCGGTCACCGACCGGCCCGTGCACGCGGACTTCCAGCGCATCTCGCTGACCGTGAAGATCGAGGCCAAGGTCCCGCTGAACATCGTCGGCGAGGCGCCCGGCGTCAAGACTTCCGGCGGCATGATGTCCATCGACATGCGCGAGCTGCGCATCAAGGCTCTTCCCACGGCCATCCCGCAGAAGATCGACGTGGACGTGTCCAAGCTCGAGCTGCATCAGGGCATCCAGGTCAAGGATCTCGCCCTTCCCGAAGGCGTCGAAGTCCTCGACTCCGTCGAGGCCGCCGTCGTCCGCATCGTCCTCGCGAAGGTTGAAGTCGTCGCCGAGCCCGTGCCCGGCGCCGTCGTCGAAGGCGCCGTCGCCGCCGAGCCCGAATCCGCCTCCACGAAGGGCAAGAAGGACGAGGAAGGCAAGGTCATCGAGAAGGCGGCCGTTCCGGGCGCTCCGGCGGCCGACGCCAAGAAGGGACCGAAGAAGGAAGGCAAGTAAGCCTCTCTTTCGGTGGCGCTTAAGCTCGTCGTCGGCCTCGGCAACCCGGGCCCGGAATACGAGTCGACGCGCCACAACGTGGGATTCCGCCTCGCCGACCGTTTGGTCGGCGAGGCGGATTCTTTTTCGAACTTCAAAGGGCTGGGGGTCGCGGCGAAGACCGGCGGTCTGTGGATCGCCAAGCCGATGACGTTCATGAATCTCTCCGGCGAGTTCGTCCAGAAGTTCGCCGCGTATCACAACATCGCGCTCGAGGATATCTTGATCGTCTACGACGAGCTGGCGATCCCCCTCGGAAAAATCCGCATCAGAAAAAACGGCTCGGCCGGCGGACAGAACGGGATGAAGTCCATCATCCACCACTTCGGAACGGACAACATAGCGAGATTGCGAATCGGGATAGGGCCTCAGCCCGAGAAGATGAACGCGACGAACTTCGTGCTCGGAAAGTTCAATAAGTCCGAAGAGATCGAGCTGGACGCCGTTCTCGCCGCCGCGGCCGAGGCCGTCGGGGCTGTGCGCGAGAACGGCATCGATCAGGCCATGAACAAGTATAATCCGGCCGCGCCATGACCCCGACCCTCAAGATCCTCGTCGGCCTGATCTGCGGCCTGCTCGGCCTCGGCTATCTCTATCGCCCGGATCTCATCGAGCGCATGAACGCGGTCCTGCGCGACTACGTCCTCAACGACGCCTACATCGCCCTGGAGCGGAGAAAGTGGGGCATGTTCTTCCTCCTGGTGTCCTTCCTCTTCCTGTACATGGGCTGGGCGGCGCTTCCGCGCTGATTCCTTCATGAGCGAGGCCCTCGAGCTTCTGGCGCGCGACGCCGCGGCCTGGATGAAGAGCCGGTCCGCGGAGACCTCGGCCGAGGTCTACCTCTCGAGCGGCGAGGAGCGCGCCGTGTCCCGTCGCGACGGCGAGCGCGACGGCGTCGAGGCCTCGGAGAGCGCGGGCGCCGGCGTGCGCGTGGTGCGCGACGGCCGCGTCGGCTTCGCCGCCGCCGGCGGCGCCGATCTCGCCGCGATCAAGGACCTGTACGCGCGCGCGGTGGAGCAGCTGCCGCACGCCGAGCCCGACCCCCGCCGCGTTTTGCCGGGCCCGCAGGCGGACCCCGTCAAAGACGCTTCATTCGCCGCCGCTTTGTGGGACGAGACCCTGTTTTCCGCCCCCTGGAACGAGGTCGAGGCCCGCTTGATGGAATCGGAGGCGGCGGCGAAGGCCCAGCCGCGCGTCGCCAAGATCATGCGCGTCGAATACGCGGAAAGCCGCGGGACCGTCGTTATCGCCGGAACGAGCGGCCTTTTCGCGAGCGAGCGCGGCGGCTCGGCGAGCGTCTCGCTCGTCGTCGCGGCCGAGTCCGGAAAGGAGGTTCAGCTCGGCGAGGGCTACCGGGCGTCCCGTCTGGCCGCCGGCCTCGATTTCGCCGCCGTCGGGCGGGAGGCGGGCCAGCGGGCGTCGTCCCTGCTCGGCGCCCGCCGCGCCAAGGGCGGCAAGCGCGCGGTCCTCTTCGAGCCGTGGGTCGGCGTCGAGTTCCTCGAGCTGCTCGCCGAGTTGCTCTCGGCCGACGAGGTTCACGGCGGGCGCTCGCTGCTGGCCGGCAAGCTCGGCCAGCGCGTCGCCTCGCCGCTCGTCACCTTGCGCGACGATCCCCGGCTCCCCGGCGGCCTCGGCTCCTGCCGCATCGACGACGAGGGCCTGCCGACGCGCGACAAGGCGATGATCGCCGAGGGCGTCCTGCTCGAATACTTCCACGACACCTTTTCGGCGGCGAAGGACGGCCTGGCCTCCAACGGCTGCGCGTACCGCGGCTCGTACGCGGGGCTTCCCGGCCCGGGGGCCTCGAACCTTTACCTCGTTCCCGGCAAGGGAACGCGCGAGTCCCTGATCGCCGACACCAAGGCGGGCCTGCTCGTCGCCGAGGTTCTCGGCATGCACATGGTGGATCCGGTTTCGGGCGCCTTCTCCGTCGGCGTCTCCGGCCTCGCGATCGAAAAAGGCCGCCTCGCCGGCCCCGTGAAAGGCGCGATGATCTCCGGCAATCTGCTCGAGCTGCTCGCGTGCGTCGACGGCGTCGCTTCCGACCTCACCTTCCAAGGCTCCCTCGGCGCCCCGACCTTCCGCGTCTCGTCCTTAGACGTCGCGTAGTTCTGTCCTGTTTTGGCGTCAGGCCTGACGCCATTTCGGGACAGAGCTAGCCCCAGTAGGAGTGCATGAAGCCTTTGTCCTCGGGCTTGTCGGAGCGGCGGACGACGTCAATGAGGAGGCGGAGAGCCTTCTCCTGACCGCCGGTGAGGTTGAAGGCGAGGCCGTAGTGGCGCGCGTCGGGATCGCCGCCGGAGCGGCCGGCGTCGCGAGCGACGCGCCCGGGCAGGTCGAGCACTCCCTCTTTCCATTTGACGCTGACGCGGTAGGTGGCGCCGGTCTTGAGCAAGGCGCGGACGCGCAGCAGGCAGCCGGTGAGGCTCAGGTCGAGGAGCGTGCCCTCGCCGATGCGCACGCCGCCCACCGGGCCGCTGAAAACCTCGACGACCAGATCGCTCGGCCAACGGGCGTGGGTGCGGCCTTTTTTATTCATCGTTGTAGGATAACGAGAGCCGGTTACGGCGTCAATACTGGCACCGGCTTAGCTGGAGCTCGAGGTGTAGCGGGCGACGGAATCCTTCCAAAATAGCCAGGAGAGGGGGAGGGCGGCCGCGGTCAGGGCCAGCGCGTAGACGATCCAGAGCGCGGAGAGGCGCCCGAGGAGGGCCTTGGCCGGAAAGGTCGTCATGACGGCGATCGGGATGCCGATGGTGAGCGCCCAGCGCACGGCGGGCGCGTAGACGTCGACGGGGAACTTGCCCATGAACATCACGTCGCGGTAGATCCAGATCGCGCTTTCGAGCTCCTGGGTGCGCACGGCGAGGGCGGCGACGAGGACGTGGATCGCGTAGATGAGGCCGACGCCGTTGAGCATCAGAAGCCCGTACGCGGCGTAGCGCTCCCAGCCGAGCGGCGGCAGGCGCGCGAAGACCATGCCCGTCATCACGATGACCGGAATGATCGTGATGATGTCGAGGAAATCCACGCTCGAGCAGGTCATGCGGAACAGGGGGGAGCAGGGCTGCACGAGATAAAAATCGAAGTCGCCCTCGCTCACGGTGCGCCGCGCTCCGTACACGCCGCGAAAGAGGATCTGCGCGGTCATATCCACGAGATTAAAAGTCATAAAGAAGAGCGCCGTCTCGACCAGCGAGTAGCCGGCCACGGTCTCGACGTGCTGGAACACCGCGGCCATGAACGCGAAGAAGAAGAAGAGGCGGATCATCTTGCCGAGAAGAAAGCCGAAGGAGCCCAGACGGTAAGTGAGCTGGGCCTGCATCGCCATCGAGGCCGTGCGCAGCCAGATGCGCCGGTATTTATCGAGGACCGAGAGCATCTAGCCGCCCTCCGCCGCGTAGGAGCGCACGCCGCGCCGCCAGACCGTCATCGCGGCCGCGTACACGGCCAGGAGCCAGAGGGCTTCCATGCCCAGCATGCGCAGGGCCTCGAGGGGTGAGACCTTCTCCAGAAATATCCTCACCGGGAAATACACCATGTAGGGGAACGGCGTCGTCTCGAGCGCCCGGCGCAGCGCGAGCGGCAGCACGTCGAGCGGGAAGAAGGCGCCGGCCGCGAACTGCAGGAAAAGCTCGAAGCAGAACAGCGGGCCGCCCGATTCCGAGGTCCAGAAGGCGAGCGAGCTGACCATGAACTCGAGGAAGAAAAACAGCAGGGAGGAGAGAATCACGGCGAGGCCGAAAAAAAGCCAGGTGGCGGGGTCTCGCGGTAGAAAGAGCTCGCCTCGGACGAGAACGGCGAGAAGGCTGACCTCGAAGACGGCCGCGGCGACGTGGACGGTCTTTTGCGCCAGGTCGAGGGCGAGCGCGTAGCCGTGGTAGCTCAGAGGACGGACCAGGTAGGAGGAGATCTTGCCGCTCGAGATCTCGCCGACGAGCTGCCAGCCGCGGCCGGTGAAGACGAACGAGCGCAGGATGTTCAGCGCGAGGACGTAGGTCAGCATCTCGGGACGGGTGTATCCGAGAAAGGCCGCCTTGTCGCCGATCAGCGCGGTCCAGAACGCGTACAGGCTCACCACGACCGCGAAGCCGCCGAGCCGGTCCATGATCAAGGTCGAGCGGCGCTGCAGCGTCTCCTGAAGCGCGATCTGGTAGGCGACCCAGTAAGGCTTCATGCGTGGGTGAAGAGGCGACGCACGATGTCGTCGATCGCGACGTCCTCGACGTTGAGGTCGGCGACGGGATAGGAGCGCAGGAGCGCGGCGGCGCTGGCGGCCATGCTCGCGCGCGGCACCTCGAGGGTGACGGTCCGATCCCCGTATTTGACCACGGCGCCCAGGCTCTTCAGGTCGGCGGGGTCCACGTCGGTCTCGAAGCGCGCGCGCAGGATCTTATGATCGGCGTAGCGCTCAACGAGCCGGTCGAGGGCGCCGTCGTAGAGGAGGCGTCCCTTCTCGATGACGATGACGCGCCGGCACAGCTCGACGACGTCGGTCATGTTGTGGCTCGTCAGCATGATCGTGGCGCCCGAGCGCTTGTTGTACGCCCGTATGAACTCGCGCACGTTCTTCTGCATCACGACGTCGAGCCCGATCGTGGGCTCGTCGAGCAGGAGCAGGCGCGGGCGGTGCAGGAGCGCGGCGGCGAGCTCGCAGCGCATGCGCTGGCCCAGCGAGAGCTTCTTGACCGGCACGGCGAGATGCTCGCCGAGCTCGAGCAGCTCGACGAGTTCGTCGAGCTGCTTGCGGAAATCCGCGTCGGACAGGCCGTAGATCGCCTGGTTGAGCTTGAAGGTCTCGTAGGCGGGGATCTCCCACCAGAGCTGGGAGCGCTGGCCCATGACGAGCGAGATCGAGCGCTGGAACGCGGCCTCCCGCTTCCAGGGGACGTGGCCCAGGGCCGTCGCGGTGCCCGCGGTCGGCGTCAGCAGGCCGGAGAGCATCTTGAGCGTGGTCGTCTTGCCGGCGCCGTTGGCGCCCAGGAAGCCGACGAGCTCGCCCTCCTCGATCCGGATCGACACGCCGTCTACGGCGCGCGTGTCCTTGTATTTCCGGTCGAACAGCGACTTGACGCCGCCCCACAGCCCCGGCTCCTTGAGAGGGGCGCGGTAATCCTTGGTGAGGCCGTTCGTCTCGATCGCTAAGGCCACGGCGCTATCCGCGCCGGCCTATCTCGCTCATGTAGGAGAGGGTCTTGAGGCCGTCCATGCGGTCGAGGTACACGAGGCCGTTGAGGTGGTCGGTCTCATGCTGGACGACGCGGGCCGGGAAGCCCTCGTAAATCTTCTTGAAGGGCTTGCCGTCGAGGCCGTGGCCGGTGAGCTCGAGCTTCGCGTGGCGGCGGACCATGCCGCGCAGGTCGGGCACCGAGAGGCAGCCTTCCCAATCCTCCTCGAACTCGTCGCCGAGGGTCTTGATCACCGGGTTGAACACGACGGTCAGTGCGATGCCGTCCGGGTGGCGCTTGGTGCCCTTGGGCAGGCCCATGACGAACACCGAGAGGTCTTCGCCGACCTGATTGCCGGCGACGCCGACGCCGTCGTACTCGTCCATCGTGACGGCCATCTCCTGCACGAGGCGGTGGATTTCCTCTGAACGGATCTCATCGGGCTTGAGCTTGCGCAGAACCTTGCGCAGGACGGGGTTGCCCAGCAAAGTGACCTTCCGGACGCCGACGCCGACGATTTGAGAGCTCATGAGGCCATTTTGCCATATTGGACCGTTCCTTGTAATATGCGAACAACCGCGTTATACTGCAGCATGCGGCTTGAGCGCATCCTGCTCGTCAATCCACCCTTGTCGCTGACGCAGGTCTATGGGAAGTACGCCTCGGGCGCGCCGATTCTTCCTCCTCTCGGCTTCTGCTACATCGCCGGCGTCTTGCTGGAGCAGGGCTTCGACGTGCGCCTGCTCGATTGCGCCGCCGAGCGAAGCGACCTCGCCGCGGTCGAGCGCGCGATCCGCGATTTCAAGCCTCAGATGCTCGGCGTCACGTCGACGACGGTCTCCTTCCATTGCGCGAAGGAGGTGATCGCGCTGGCCAAGGACGTCGATCCGGCGATCGTCACGGTGCTCGGCGGCGCGCACGTCAGCGCGGTGCCGCGGCAGACGCTCGAGGAGCTCGCGGCGCTCGACGTCGGCGTCTACGGCGAGGGCGAGCTGACCATCGGGGAGCTGACGCGGGCGCTGGCGGAGGGGCGGTCCTTCGACGCGATCCTCGGCATCTGCTATCGCGACGGCGGCCGGGTCCGGCTCAATCCTCCGCGGCCCAACGCGCCCGATCTGGACCGCTTCCGGGTTCCGGCGCGCCACCTGCTCAAGGACCTGCGCCTGTACTCGCCGAATCCGCTGCGCGGCTTCAGCCGCTCGGTCTCCTTGATCTCGAGCCGAGGCTGCACTTTCGACTGCTCGTATTGCGACCAGTCCGTCTTCAGCCGCCGCTGGCGCGGCCACAGCGCCGGCTACGTGATCGAGGAGATCCGAGCGCTGAAGAATGAGTGGGGCTTCGACTTCTTCTCGTTCGAAGACGATCATTTCCTGATCAACCACGCGCGCGTCGCCGAGCTTTGCCGCCGGATGATCGACGAGAAGCTCGACATCGGCTGGACCTGCAGCGCCAGGGCCAACTCGTTCACGCCCGAGCTCGCCGCGCTGATGAAGGAGGCCGGCTGCAAGATCGTCTTCCTCGGCCTCGAGTCCGGCTCGCCGCGGATCCTCCAGCAGATCGACAAGGACATCACGCTCGCGGCCGCCGCGCGCGGCGTCGAGCTGCTTGCCGCGCAGGGCATCCTCACTTACGGCGCGTTCATGATCGGGACCCCCGGCGAGACCGAGGTCGACACGGCGCTGACGCTCGAGTTCGCGCTGTCGCTGCCGCTGGACGCGGTGTCATGCTTCGTCTACGTGCCTTATCCCGGCACGCCGCTGCGGGAGCTCGCGCTCAAGAGCGGCTTCGTCAGCGACGACTGGCGCGATTACTCCGCCCACCCGACGCGGCTGCCTTTCATCAACGCGGGCGCGAGCGAGGAGCGCGTGCTCGAGCAGCAGCGCGAGTTCTATCGCCGGTTCTACCTGCGGCCGTCCCACATCGTCCGTCATCTGCCCAATTATCTCAATCGCGCCTTCCTGCCGAAGGCGGCCTCGATGCTCTGGAATTTCTCGCTGAACCATCTGGGCTTCCGCCGCGCGGTCTCCGTGCGCCCGTTCGTCGCCGGGGAAGCGGCCGGAGGCCAGCGCGCGAGGGCGCACACCTGAGCGTCCGCCGGCCCCGGCGAGCGATCGTCGGGCTTCTGCTCGCCGCGTCGCTGCCGATCGTCGTCGGCGCCCTCTCCCGCTTCCCGCCGCCGTCGCTCGGAAACAACAAAGGGAACGCCGAGGTGGACTGCGGCGAGATGCTGCTGCACGGCCGCGCGGACCTCGACTTCGACGTCTCGTACTCGATGCCGCTGGCCGCGGTCTCCTCGGCTTATCTGTACGGCCACGCCGGGCCCGAGGCGAGCCGCTGGGCCTGGGGAGCATCGGCGACGGCCCTGGCCGCGCTGACCTTCGGGCTCGGCGCGCTGCTGGGCGGCTGGGCCGCGGGAGCCGCCGCGCTCGCGTTGACTGTCCCGTTCTCCGCCGAGATCCTCCGCTTCCCGATCAATTCGCTCTACGCGCTCGCGGTGCTCGTCGCCGCGGGCCTTCTCGTCAGGCGCTCTCGGGCGCCGACGCCCGTCAACGGCGCGCTGCTCGGTCTGGCGCTGGGGCTGACGTTGCTGCACCGCTCGCCGCTGCTCTTTTTCCCGTTTCTGCTCGCCGCGCTCGACGCCGTCCCTTCGAACGGGCCGCGGCCCGGGATCCGGGGCGCGCTGCCGGTCCTCGTCGTCCCGTTCCTTCTCCTGCTGCCGTGGATCGCGATGAACTGGACCCTGCACGGGGAGTTCGTCCCGATCGAGCGGGGCCGCCTGCAGGGGCTGCTGCTGGGCGCGATCCATGCCGTCAATAAGGAGGACGTGGCCCTCGGCCTGTTCGCCGGGGGCGCGGGAGGGCGCGGCGGAGCGCTCGCGGCGTGGGC
>JAHFCD010000372.1 GCA_023249695.1 Elusimicrobiota bacterium | reverse complement strand
TCGGCCAACGGCTCCTTCAGCGGGAAATCCTCATTCGTCGAGGCGACCGAGCCTTCCCCATCCTTCGCGTTCGCCGGCCCGGTGAGCGTCGAGTAGGGATTGGGCTTGGCATCCGTCGCGCCCGGATCCTGAAGCTTGGGCCAAAGCTCGCGAGTTTGACCGTCCCACGCCGCTATGACCGTGAACACGCCCCCCGTGTAAGCGCCGTTCAGGTTATAGGGCTTGCCTTTCACGGTCGCGGCGGCGCGCAAGGGGATCTCCTTAATGGCCGTGGCGTCCTTGTACCCCATGTAGTTCTGCATCGCGTGGAGGAAGATATCCGAGTTCTTGAAGCTCTGCCCGGACTTGTTTTCGGTCACGACGAATCCCGCCACGTCGAGGCCGGCCGGCGTATCCTTGAGCAAGTCCCGGTATTGGATCTGCCGGTCGAACTCGAGGATGATGTAATGATCGTACAACCGAGCGCGCTCAAGCTTGTACATCGGAGTGGCCGGGCGGCCCTCGACCGGCGGATTGGCTTTCGGATCGGCCTCTACGGCCGCGACCGCCGCGATGTTCCCGAACGGCATCTGCTGCTTATCTCCCATCCCCGGCGGAACGAGGAGCACCTGCGTATTTCCCTTGATCTCATCGGGGTCCTTGCAGGACACGAGGCCGTACTTGCCAATGAGCTCTTTCTTGAGATCCTTGGTGAATTCCGGGACCAGCTTGCAATTCCCCGTCGCCATCAGAAGCTTCTCGAGATCGGCGATGGACGCGCCGCCCGCGGGAACGGTCGTATTCGGGTCGGCGGGGGTGCTGCCGTCGCCCGCCGGCGTCTTGCCGTCGGCCGCCGCCGGCTTGGGGGCCGCCGGCAGGTCTCCGGCTCCTTCCACGACCTCCCAGACGCCGGTGGCCTTGTTGAACTCGAGATGAAATTCCTTGTCGCCGACCGTGCCGAACTGCGGACCCTTTTTCGGGCCGGCCTCGACGTTTTGGTTGGCGCCGCCGTTGCCGCGGAAGCCGACCTCGGCGTACAGCGACGGGATCAGCTTGCGGGCGTCTTCGCCCGGGACCGCGCGTCCGTCGATGAGCGCCTTCGGGAACATCATCAGGCCGCTGCGCGAGCCGCCCTGAGGCAGGGTGTAGAATTCCTCGCCGTTGATGTTGACGATATTCGCCAGATCCGACGCCTGATCGGCACGCTTGATGTAGAGGTCGGACACCGAGGTCGTCAACCGCGTGCCGCCCTTTTCGCCGCGCCCGAAATCGATGGTTCGATCGCCGGTCTTCTCATCCGCGTCGCCGAATTTGAGCGTGTACTTCTTATGCCCCTCGGTCCGGTCGTCCAGGATGAACGACTGGGTGCGGGCGTCGATCGGAAAGCGCTGGCCGAAGATGTCGCTCCGGTCGGTGATGTCGAAGATGCCGATCTCGTTGATGACCTCGCCGGTGGGCAGGCGCTTCGTGTAGATCTTCATCGAGATCTTGCGCGAGCTCCCGTCCCCGTCGCCGGCCACGTCGATGACCTTCGCGCCGTTCACGTAAAGGTCGTCCAGGGTGTATTGCTGAGACGCGCCGGTCAGCCCTGTCCGGGCGACATGGCTCGGAGTCGGCACGGCCGGAGCCGTGGTGTTGTTGGCGTTGATGCTCAGGTCGAGCTCTTCCTTGGTGCGCGGGTCGGAAAAGACCTCGGAGGCTCGCGTCGCGGCGTCATTGAGGAAAGCCGTGGCCTGTTTCTTTTCCAGCTTCTTCTTGATCTGGTTCTTGCCGGTCCAATCCGGGCCTTTCGGCGCCGCCGCCGCGAGCGCGAAGCGCAATTTGCCTTCCCACTTCATTCCGGGAATGAAGGTCTTGGACAGAAGCGGATCCTTCAAGGCCCAACCGGGCGTGGTGAGACCAGGGCCCACGACGAAATAGAGCACCGCGACGCTGCCGACCGGCCCCACCGATTCGCCCCAGGCCCGCGCGACGTCGCCGAGAGCCTTGGTGTCCGCGCCGGGAGCGACATAGCTTTTCCCGTCTACGGTCGCCAGGAGGAAATCCTCGATACGCTTGCCCGCGTCCGCGCGCGCCGTAGGATTCGCGGCCAGGATGGCGGAGAGCGCGTTGACCGGGTTCTTCTCTTCGGCCTTCCCGGTGGTTCCGGCGGGGCTGGTGCCGTCAGCGGCGAGCGTCCGCAGGGGCGAGGCCCCGACGGACGCGATCACCAAGACGGCCATGATGGGATTCAGGGGTTTCATGGCTTCTCCGATGGATCAATAAGACTCGATTATTTTAGCTCCATACGCCGTTTCGCGCCTGGGTCTAAAGACCTATAAACTCGTTATTGCGCCGCCGCGGGCTCCCGGCCGACATTCGCGACTCCGGTGCGCAGCCCGGTCAAGAATTCAGTTTGCGCCTTCTGCATCTCACCGCGCGCCGTCGCCGCCGCCTTGATCGCTTCCTGGGCTTCAGTGATCGCCTTCTCCTTCGTTTCCTTCGTGGCGGTTTTCACCGCCTCGATCTTGGGCCCGATAGCCTCGATCGGGGCCTTCGCCGCCTCCGCCGCCGTCTTGACCTTGCCCGCGACCTCCTCCCACTTCGGTCCTTCCTGGGCGGCGGCCGGAGCCGCGGGAGTCGCGGCGCCGGGCTGCACGTCGGGCTTCTTGGCGACGAGGTCCGCGTCCTCGACGGTCACGCCGGCCGCCTTCGCCTCTTCGCGCTTCACGTCGAAGGCCTTATTCTGGTCCACGACGAGCTTCGCGCTCTCGGGAGCGGCGCTGGTCGCGAGCTTGGAGCCGGCGGCGAGCTTCGAGTACTCCTCGCCGAGCTTCTTGTCGCTTTCGGCCAGCTTTTCGAGGTTGGCGCGAGTCTCCTTCGCCTTCATGGACAGTTCCATGAACGCCGGATCGGACCCGGGCAAGGACACGAAGTCCGCGTCGGCGACGCCCTTGATCACGTCCGCCGTCTGGCCGCGAATTTCCTCGGCCTTCTTGAGGGCCTCCTCGGCCTTCACGAATTTCTGGTCGGCGGGCGCGATGCCCTCGCCCTTGCTCGAGGCGACTTCGCCGTCCAGCAGGCCCAGGCCGCCCTTCTCGGCCTTGCCGTCTCCGGCCAGGCCCGTTGCGGCGTCCTCATAGTACTTGGCCGCGGTGATATTCGAGTACGCGGCAACCTTCGCGCCCTCGAGGTACGTGCTCGTGCACCCATTCTCTCCGCCCGAATAGAGAGCGTTGCGGGCCGAAACGAGCTTGGCCGTCGAATTCAGCATTTTTTTAACTGTGTTGAGGTCGCCCTGATTTGCGGTCGCTACGGTCGGAGCGGCCGGAGTGGTCGCGCCGGTCGCGGGCGTCGCAGGCGTCGCCGGGGTGGCCGCCGCCGCATTTGCGGCGGCTCTGAGCTGGCCATCGATGGACTCGCTGCTGCCCTTGCGCTTCACGCACAGGGTTTCGAGATCGCCGTTCG
>JAHFCD010000371.1 GCA_023249695.1 Elusimicrobiota bacterium | reverse complement strand
GATCTTCATCGCCCACCCCGGCATCGCGCTGGCCGCGCAAACGCCGGCCGTCATCGAGCCGGGCACGCTCGCGATCATCAGCTCGTACGCCCCTCTCGCCACCGCGATCGCCGCGGTGCTCGGCGCGCTGTTCGGGCTCTGGTCGTCGCGCGGCAAGGACGGCGCTCCCGCCAACGCCGGACAGGTCTTCGCCTCGGCCCTCAGCCACGGCGCCATCGCCGGCGCCGCCGCGTTCACCTTGATCGACCTGACCAAGGTCGCCTTCCTCGGCGCCTCCGCCGCGGCCCTCACGCCGCTGACGGCCGCGGTCGCGACGGCGGCTCTCGCGCAGGCCGCCTTCGCCTCCAAGTTCATGGATCCCGCGACGACGCCCGCCGACCGCATCATGGGCGCGTTTCCGGCCGTGGCCATGGCGTTCGGCCTCAGCGTCGGGGCCATCGCGCTGATCGCCCCGGCCGGGATGCTCGCCTTCGGCACGGCGGCGCTCATGGTCACGGGCGCGGCGACCGCGCTGTTCACCGCCCTCTTCCGTCTGGAGAAGTCCCCCGCCGCCGGGCCCGCGACGATGGGTCGCGGCTTCGTGCTGCAGGCGCTGATGACGGGATTGGCGCTCGCCCTCGGGCCGTCCCCCTACGCGCTGTTCTTCTTCGCGCTCGCGATGTGGGGCTTCGGCCTGGTGCTGATCGCGACCGCCAAAGAGCTGTGGGCGGCCGTGCCGCAGCCCCTCAAGGACCGCTTCAAGCGCCGGCCCTAGCTGCCGCGATAGGTCGAGTAGCCCCACGGCGAGAGCAGCAGCGGCACGTGATGATGCCGCGAGTCCCGGACCGCGAAGACGATCGATACCGTCGGATAAAACGCGGTTTGGCGCGTGCGCTTGAAGTACGAGGAGACGCCGAAGGTCAGGCGATAGACGCCCCTCTTGAGCTTCCCTTCCTTCAGCAAGGTCTTGCAGCGGCCGTCGATGTCGGTGGTGCCGCGGCCCACGGTGTGCCAGCCGCCGCCGCTGCCCTTGGCGAGGATGAGCGGGACGCCGGACGCGGGCCGGCCGATCGAGGTGTCGAGGATGTGGGTGGTGATCGAGCTCATGAGAGTAATTTCTCCAGGCGCAGCTTGGTGATCTTGTTCTGCTCGGCCGCGGCGAGGCGCAGCTCGGCTCCGGCGTCGTTCGGCAGACGTGATTTCAGCAAATCGAGCATCTCCGCGGCGGATTTTCCGGTCGCGCAGACGATGAAGATATGGCCGAACTTCTTTTCGTAGGCGGCGTTCCCCTCGGCGAGCGCGTCGAGCACCGCCTCGCTCGCGGCCGCCGCGCCGGCCTGCTCGCCCGTCGCCCACGCCTGGGTCGCGGCGAATTTCGCGCGCAGGGCGTCCTTGCCGCCGATGCGCGGATGGTGCGCGAAGGCCTCGCGCCAGTCTTCTTCGCCGCTCCGGCCCCACGCCGCGTCCGACGAGGACAGCAGCGCGGCCTTGTCCGGGAACGGCCGGCTCTCGAGCACGGCGTCGGCCCAGCGCGCGCAGCCGCAGCAGCGCAAGAGCTCCTCGCGCGCGCGCTCCCCGGGCAGGGCGTTGAGCTCGGCGAGCGTCACGGCGCGCAGCCCTTCGCCGCCGCGAGCGCTTCCGGGTGCTTCGTCAGGTAGGCGTGCAGGCCCGTGACCAGCTTCGCCTGCCACTGGTCGCCCTTGTAGCTGAACTTGAAGCCGCCGAGGCGCTTGCCGCAAGGCGAGAACACGCCCTCCTTCATCCACGCGCGCATGAGCCAGCCCACGCCGAAGGCCTCGGTCTCGACGACGACGCCGCAATCCGAAAAGGGCCCCGCGCCCTCGACGCGCGCGACGGACCCGAAGAGGCCGGCGCCGGCGGCCTGCGCCGCCGGGATGTCCTTGCTCCACTTCACGCACGCCTTGACCGGGAGAAGCTCCGCGGCCCGCGCGCCCGCGGGGAGGAGCAGCGACGCGACGAGCAGCCCTCTCATGCGCGCGTTCCGATCAGGCGGAGCCGGGAGACGCCGCCGTCGGGGTAGATGTTGAGGCGCACGTGCGTGAGGGGACCGTGCGGCAGGATCTCCCGCGCGAAGAAATGCCGCTTGTGCGGCGAGAGCTTCGTCTGCGCCAGCACGGGCAGCCAGGGCGTGAACTCGTCGGAAAGCTCGGCGCCCGTTCCGCCGGGCTTGTGGACGCCTTCGATCATGAAAGAGTCGGGGTAGTTGCCCTTGAAGAAGTTCGTGTCCAGCTCGATCTTCCGGATCTGCCCCGGCGCGCCGAGCTTGAGGATCGCCCAGTCCCAGCCGGGTCCCCGGCGCCGCTTGGTTTCCCAGCCGTCGCCCATGTTCTTCGACCGGCCGGGCATGATCAGGTTCTGAGGATGGGAGTAGTGGACGTCGCTCGCGAGCAGAGGCAGGCCGCCGTTCTCGACGGCGATCAGATCCACGAGCGCCTTCTTTGGAAGTTTCGCCCAATCGGGCGAAACTTCTCCATAGACGCGCAGCCGCGCGACGCCGCCGTCGGGGAAGATGTTGAGGCGGACCTGATCGTAGGGCTTGTCGGTCTTGATCGCGAGAAGGTTGTCGCCGTTGCCCTTGAGCTCGGTCTTCGGCAGGAGCTCGACCCACGGGCCTTTGCCGTCGCGGGCGTCCAGGCTCGCGTGCGAAGGGAAGTTGCCGGTGAAGAACGAGGTGTCGATGTTGACGCCCCGGATGAGGCCGCGAAGGCCGAGCTTGACGACGCACCAGTCGTAGCCCGGCGTGCGGCGGCGGCGGGACTCCCAGCCGTCCATCCACTTGCCCTTCGCCGTGTACTTGTCGGCGAGCCACACGGCTTTCGCGGGCTTGAGCAGATTCCCTTTCGGTGCGAAGAATTCGTCGTTGGCCGCGACGGCCTTGCCGCCGACCCGCGCGGACGCCAAGTCGATCAGCTGGGTGAAGTCCATGTCTCGCTCCTTTTGAGCAGGGGCCGCCCGGGCCGGCCGGCCGGGAACCCCCCCGCTTCGTATATCGTCGCGCCGCGCAGGTAATGCGCGAGCACCGCGCCTTGCAGACGCAGTCCTGAGTAGGCGGTGACCTTGTGCCGATGCAGCACCCCGTCGGGCGCGACGTCGAACAAGGCCGCGTCGTCGAAGACGACGAGGTCGGCGTCGCGTCCTTTCTCGAGGCGCCCTTTCGCGTCGAGGCCCGTGAACGCGGCCGTGCGTTCGGACGTCCAGCGCACGACGTCCTCGAGCTGGAAGCCGCGGCGCTTCGCGCCCGACCAGGCCGCCGGCAGCGTGTACTGAAGGCCCGCGATGCCGCCCCACGCGGCCATGAAATCCCCCGCCTCGAACTTCTTGAGCTCGGGGGCGCACGGGCTGTGGTCGGACACGACGAAATCGATCACGCCCCGTCCGAGGCCGCGCCACAGCTCTTCCCGATTTTCCGCGGAGCGGATCGGCGGCG
>JAHFCD010000370.1 GCA_023249695.1 Elusimicrobiota bacterium | reverse complement strand
GAGTTGGGACATCGAGGCGGTGATGACCAGGCTCAGGACCCCGAGCTCGAGGAAGCGCGCGTCGCGCGCCGCCGTCATGGTCCCGCTCCAGGCGAAGCCCTCGCCCGAGCGGACGGCGGGCGCCTTGGGCACGAGCCCGAGAAGAAGGCCCAGGCACACCAGGGAGAGGGCGGATGTCGCCGCGAACATCAGCGCGTAAGACCAGCCCGCCATGAAGCCGCCGATCGCGGGGCCGACGGCCCACGCCGCGTTCTGGGCTACGCGCAGCGCGCTGTAGGCGCGGGCGCGCTCGCCGGCCGGATGCTCGTGCGCGATCCACGCGCGCACCGCCGGACCGTAGAGGTTTCCCGTGAACGCGCCGCCGACGTGCAGCGCGACGATCATCGGGACGGGCCAGGAGCCCGCCACGGCGGCCGCCAGCAGCGCGGTGAACACCGCGCGGCAGACGATCGCCAGGGCCATCACGCGCTTGCAGCCCCACACGTCGGCGAGCTCCCCGCCGAGCGCCTGGCCCACGGCCGCGGCCGCGACCGCGCCGCTGACCGCGAGCCCGACGAGGCCCATCGGCAGCCCGCGCTTCTGGTGAAAATACAGCGTGAGGAAAGGAAAAGACAGCGCCAGCCCCGCCACGAGAACGCCGTGGCAGAGCAGGAGGGCGCGGAGCGCGGTCTTCGGCTTTCCGGTCACTCGCCGTCCGATCCGAGCTCGATCTCGCGCTTGGCCGTCGACAGCGGCACGCCGGACGCGCATTGCGGGCAGGTCTCGGGCGACGCGGCGTCGAGGGGGTAGCCGATCAGGCTGCGCACGGGCACGCCGAGGCACAGCGGCGCCTGGGAGCGGTCCACCATCGCGCCGACGCCGACGATGCGCGCGCCGTAGGCCTGCGCGAGGGCGACGACCTCGCCGTTGGAGCGGCCCGTCGTGAGCACGTCCACGATGACGAGCGCGCGCTCGCCCCGCTCCAGCCGGAAATCGCGGCGGAACGCCATCGAGCCGGCGATGCGCTCGGTGAAGATCGCGCGGCACTTTTTGGCGCGCGCGACCTCCTGGCCGAGCACGACCGAGCTCATCCCGGTCGAGATCACGACGTCGACGGGCGTGGTGAACTTGGAGGCGATCGCCTTCGCGACCTTCTGCGCGACGTGCGGATATTGGAGGACCAAAGCGGGTTGGAGATAAACCGGCGTGTGCAGGCCCGAGGCCAGGCGGAAATGCCCGCTCGCCACCGCGCCGTGCTCCTGCAGCAGTCCCAGCACGTCCATCTTGTTCAATCGGGTCATGTCGTTCTCCTGTTTAAACCTGGAAACTTGGAAACTTGGTGTCAGGCCTAACGGTAATGACAGTGTTGAATAAATACTGTCATTACCGTTAGGCCTGACACCACTACAAAGTTTGAAGCTTCTCGACGGCCTCGAAGCGTTTCTTGCCGCCGGCGCGGCCTTCCTCGAGCTTGCGCTCGATCTCGTCTACGGGAATTTTCTTGAATCGGGGCTCGAGCTCGGGCTTATTGAGGTCGCCCTTCACGCGGAAGCCGATCGACGGACGGCCGGCCTCGTCGACCCACCACTCGGGCAGGACGCCGTCGTAGCGGGTGAGGCGCGTCAGCACGCTCATGTCCACCTGCTCGTGGCCGAAGTCGGCCGTGCCCTCGGCGAACGCGGCGAGTTGGCCGGAGTCCACGTGGAAGTAGCGCGTCGTGGCGACGCCCCGGTTCAGCGCGTACTCGCTCTCGATGCGGACGAAGTCGAGCGTCTTCGGGTAGGCGGTCGCGGTGCTGAACACGGAGAACTTGTTCATCTTGTGCATGTAGATGAACGGCAGGAAGATCACGCGCAGCAGCTTGTGCGAGTCCTGCACCGCCGGGATGTCGTCCACGCGCCCGGGGCCGAAGCGCACGCGCGCCTCGCCGCCGACCTTGTCGAGCGCGGGCGTCACGCCGCGGATGGACCAGAGCAGATCGAGGTCCCGGCACCAGAAGTTCGCCTGCTTGACCTCGGCGACGCGCAGATGGCCCGCGGTGTCGGGGAAGCCGCGCGGGATGACGTACTTGAAGGTGCTGACCCAAGGGCGGCGCTCGCGCTCCTCGGCCGTGATCGTCCGCGTCGAGACCGCCGCCGCGATCTTGGTGATGAGGTTCTGCGCGTCCTCCCAGACGATCTTGTCGATGTTGCCGGAGATCAGCACCTCCTTCGGGGCGGACAGGCGGTCCACGCGGCCCCGCAGGCGCAGATGGGAGTCGCCCCAGCGCAGGGCGAGGTTCTCGACGGTCAAGGTCTGCTTGGCCACCGACAAGGTGAGCGCGATCTCGTCGAAGGCGTTGCCGTACGCGACGACGCGGCCCTTCGTGACCGCCGCCTTGACCGAGGCGAACTCGTCGGCGACGAACGCGTCCAGGTCGACGATCTCGACGCGGCGGTCGCCCCAGTCCGCGCCGAAGCCGCGCAGGGAGAGGACGGCGTCCTTGATTTGGAGCGCGCCGAGCTTGCCCTCGACGGTGCCGCTCAGCGCGGCCTTGCCGAGCGGCGCGCGGGCGGCCCAGGACGGATGCCACGCCGCCATTTTCTCGAGGACGGCGTCCTTCGTCACGATCTGCGCGCGCAAAGTGGCGGTGTCCGCGCTCACGTCGAGGACGCCGGTCGCGGTCGCCGTGCCGGCGGGCGTCTCGATCGAGAGCCGCTCGACGTCCCAGATGGGCGGAGAGGACCAGCTCACGCGCGCGCTCCACTTCGTCGCGGGCAAAGACAGCTTGACGTCGCGGCCCGTCCAGCGCAGCCAGCGGTCGGGGCCGAGGGCGGGCACGGACGCCTCCACCTCGAAGATCGGCCGCTGGAAGCCGGTGATCGTGCCCTTGCCCGCGACCTGAACGCCGTCCGCCTCGGCGGTGAAGCGATCGGCCCTCGCGGTCGCGCTCGACCAGCTCAGGCCGGCGAGATCCATGCTCCCCTCGGCCGAGACGCTCGTCGTCAGGGTCCGGGTGCCGAACGTGACGGCGTTCACGAAGGACAGCGCCAGTGGGAAGGCATGATCCTGGTCGAAGCCGTCGGCGCGCAGCGCCAGCTTCTCGAACGAGATCTTGCGCCCGCGCTTGCGGTCGTCGACCTTGAGCACGCCGTTGTTGACGACGGTCTCGGCCGAGGCGAGCGCCAAGGGCAGGGCGCCGCCGTGGGCGGTCTTGGTCGCGGTGAACAGATCAGCGATGTCCCACGAGCCGTCGGCCTCGCGCGTCAGGAAGATCTGCGGGGACTCCAGGCGCACGGTGTCGAACTCGAGCCGGCGCTTCAGAAGGGGCTGTAGCTTGACGGTGACGAGCGCGGTGTCGCACACGAGCAGCTCGCCCTCGGCGCCGGCGGCCCGCCGCACGCGCAGCCCCTTGACCTTCAGCCCGCGCGGCGTGAGGACCATGCGCTCGATCGCAACCTCGCGGTGCA
>JAHFCD010000008.1:5643-13650 GCA_023249695.1 Elusimicrobiota bacterium | reverse complement strand
AAGAGATGCGCGCGCGCATCATGATGGCCGAGGGCTCGATTCAGGATATCGCCGAAATACCTGAGAGCATCCGGGCGACCTACCGCACCGTCTGGGAGATCCCGATGCGTTCCCTGATCGACATGGCCGCCGACCGCGGCGCGTTCATCGACCAGTCCCAGTCCCTGAACCTCTTCATGGAGAGCCCGAACATCGGCAAGCTCTCCTCCATGTACATGTACGCGTGGAAGAAGGGGCTCAAGACTTCCTATTACCTGCGCTCGCGTCCCGCGACCAAGATCGCGAAGACGACCGTCGCCGCCTCGGCCGTGCAGGCGGCGCCGACGCCCGCTCCGCTTGTCGCGGACGCGGCCGCCGTCGCGTGCTCCCTGGAGAACCCGGAAAGCTGCGAAGCCTGCCAGTAAGCTAACTCGTGACGGGCGGGAACCTTCGGGTTCCCGCCCGTCGATTTTTGGTGTATCCTTTAGTCGCGCCCGTTTCCTCCGGAGAACCCCATGATCCTGAATCCCGGCTTCGACCTCACGCTCCGCCCGATGAAGTACCCCGTGTTCTTCGAGATGTACAAGGCCGCGATCAAGAACACCTGGACCGTCGAGGAGGTGGACTTCTCGCACGACGTCACCGACCTCAAGTCGAAGCTCTCCCCCGCCGAGCGCCACCTGATCCACCGCCTCGTCGCGTTCTTCGCGACCGGCGACTCGATCGTCGGCAACAACCTCGTCCTGAACCTCTACAAGCACGTGAACTCCCCCGAGGCGCGCATGTACCTCTCGCGCCAGCTGTTCGAGGAGGCCGTGCACGTCGAGTTCTACCTGACCTTGCTCGACACCTACATCCCCGACCACGCCGAGCGCGAGAAGGCGTTCGCCGCGATCGAGAACATCCCCTCGATCAAGCGGAAAGGCGAGTTCATGTTCAAGTGGATCGCCTCGATCAACACCCTCGACCGCACCGAGACGCAGGATCAGAAGCGGCAGTTCCTCATGAACCTGATCTGCTTCGCGTCCTGCGTCGAAGGCCTGTTCTTCTTCGCGGCTTTCGCTTATGTTTACTTCTTACGATCGAAGGGGCTGCTCAACGGGCTGGCGGGCGGCACGAACTGGGTTTTCAGGGACGAATCCATGCACATCGCCGCCGCCATGGAGATCATCAAGACCGCGCGGGCCGAAGATCCCACCTTGTTCTCTCCCAAGATGGAGGCCGACGTCGTCGAGATGATGAAGGAGGCCATCGAGTGCGAGATGGCCTTCGCCGAGGACCTCCTGGGCGGCGGCATCGCCGGCCTGTCCTCGAACGGGATGCGGCAGTATCTCCAATGCGTCGCCGACCAGCGCCTCGCCAACCTCGGCATCAAGCCGGTGTACGGCTCCAAGAATCCGTTCAACTTCATGGAGCTCCAGGACGTGCAGGAGCTCGCCAACTTCTTCGAGCGCCGCGTGTCCGCGTACCAGACGGGCGTGACGGGCGCGGTCGCGTTCTCCGAAGAGTTCTAACTGCTAAAGGACTTCCGCTGATGCAGTTGTGTCCGGCCGCTCGCGGCCGGACCTAGCTGCTCTAGCCCGAAAACCCCGGTTGGCCGACCTGGAATGAGGAGTCGGCCGATTCGGCCGAAACGAAAGAAATTCCCACTCATTGGAATCGCGCCGACGTAGCGCCACCTGCGGCTCAATCGCGCTTGTACGCCTCCGAGTACGGGGGCAACGGCGTAGGCAACCTGGGGGGAGTCGAGGCCAAGCCCATCGCCTTCCACGGAAGGCCTTACTCGATCGAAGTGTCTTTGGCGCCGCTGGCCACGGTGTTCTTCAAGAGCGAAGGCAAGTGATCGCGTCGCCTTCGGACACCAAGCCTTCCTCGATGACCCGCGCGTACCAGCCGCGGCGACCGAGCATCACCTTGGTGAACTCCGTGATCTTCTCCTTGCCGACGAAGGGCAGGTGGCCCAGGGTCTTGCAGGGGGCGCAGGGCTCCGAGATCTCGAGCGCCGCGCCTCCGACCTTGAATCTCCGGCCCACAGCGAAGCCGGCGTACGCGAGGCCCTCGGTCGTGATGTTCTCGCCGATGTCCCCCGGCTGGATGGGCCAGCCGAGCGCCCGCAGCTCCGTGAGCGTCTCAGCGGGCATCAGGAGCACGGCCATGCCGGGGCTGCCCGCTTTCGACTCCTGCCGATAGCGGTTGAAGTCCCCGTCGAAGCCCTCGGCGGTGAGTCGCGCCGAGGGGACCGCGCGCTTGGGCAGCCCGGGCTCTCCGGGCGTGGAAGGCTTCACGTGGACCCGCAGGACGCGGCCCGAGAGGCCCACTCTCGCCTCGCCTTAGAGGATCACCAGGGACTTGAAGAAGCGGTCGGCGTCCTGCGAGCCGGTCGTGCCTTCGGGTCCGGAATAGATGAGAGTGATCGCCTGGTGCCCTTTGAGCGTCATGAACGCCCGCACCGCGACGCCCTTGCTCACGCCGACGGCCTCCACGGCGGTGTAGCCCTGATACGTCGTCCAGGTCACGCTCGTGAACTTGCCGCCGTCCAGCCCTTTGGCCGCGTTATCGTTGGCGCCTTGGAGGCTCGCCCGCGCGTCGGAGACGTCCATGTCCGCGGGATAGAGCGCGGTCAGGACGAGGAACGCGCGCGCGTCGATGTCCAACTCGTACTGGCGCAGCGTGAACGCGTTGCCCTGGAGCGTCTGGGACTCGCTTTGGCCGTACTGAGGGGCGCCCGGCATCTCGGCGGTGAAAACGGCGTCCTTCGCGGTGACCTTCTGCCATTCGGCTTGCGCCGCGGAGGCGCGGCGCGTCTTGGACGCGGCAAAAACCTGCCGGGTCCGCAGGGCTCCGGAGGAGAGGGCCTGGCTCGCCTGGGACACCTGCTCCTCGAACGGTGCCGAAACTGCGCTTCCCGCCAAGATCAGGATCCCGAAGCCCGCCATCAAAAATTTCCTCATAGGGCATTCTATCACACACGCGCGGCGCCGCCTTGGGTCTAAAGGGTCCTGTCTCCCGGTCCAAGGTCCTAGGAGTTCGTCCGAGCAATCACAGTTGCGGACTGATCTACGGCGATAGATAATGACTCGTTCCGGAACGAGTCATTATCACCGAAAACGGATCGCGGGAACTTCTCACTGGTCGCCGACCGTTCAAGCCAGTCCATGCTGTAATTCTAAATATTCTTGCTCCCAGTTCATGGGGTTTAGGGGGTGGATGTGAGACAGGTTTATCTCAAGATAAACGAACGAGGATATCGGTCATTGAACTCGGGACGGCATGGCGCCTGCGGCGCCAGGGTTTTCGCTTCGCGAAAACCTGGTGAAGCGCTCGAATAAGCGGCCGAGAAACCGGTCTGGGTCCCGAGCGGCGAGGCGGGAACGACCAGGCCCGCCGCGGCGGCCGATTCGGCGAGCGGGAAGCCCGCGTCCGCGGCGGCGTCCTCCATCCAGCCGGGCTTGCCGTCCCCCCAGACTTTCCCGGGCAGCCCGGTTCCCCGGGAGAATACCGCCGGAGAAGCGGGGGTCGGCGAGCCTTTGCTCTTCGTGAGAGGGAGTTGGCGTCCTGATCATAGGCGAATGCGCTGTCAACAGTGCAGCCGGATCCGTTTTTCCGGCTAGAGGCGGACTGCCAGGAATGTCAGCGGCTGTGAACAGCGGGAGCAGGCGGCAGCTCTAGCTGCTATAAGGACTTCCACGAATGCAGCTGTGTCCGGCCGCTCGCGGCCGGACCTAGCCGCTCACGGACCTTCCACCGCCGGGCCCACCTGGGCCTTGTCACTCTTGTAACGAATTCCTAGACTCGGGGTGACTTAGGCGTTCTCCGGAGGTCGTCCCATGGGCTTGATCACGAACATCCTCTCCTCTCTCGGTCTCGGCGGCGATCTGGGCTTCGCGCTGGTGACCTTGGCCTTCTTCGCGGCGTTCATCTTCATCTACAACTCGATCGTGATCGTCGGGGGCGTCCAGATCGCCGTCCTCGAGCGCCGCTGGCTCGGCCGCTCGATGCCCGAAGGCCGCGTCGTCGCGATGGCCAGCGAGGTCGGCATCCAGGCGCGCATCCTCGGCCCCGGCCTGCACCTGCTCACGCCCTTCCTGTATAGAACGGAGAAGGCGCCGATGATGGTCGTCGCGGAGAACGAGGTCGGGCTCATCGAGTCCATCGACGGCGCCCCGGTGCCCCCCGGACGCATCTTCGGCAAGGCGCTCAACAACCACAACCTGTTCCAGGACGGCGAGGCCTTCCTGACGGGCGGCGGCGAGAAGGGCCCGCAGGTGCAGATCCTGCCCCCCGGCACCTACCGCGTCAATCCCTATCTCTTCAAGGTGGTCAAGCGCCCGGCCCTGCGCATCACGAACAACAAGATCGGAGTCGTCGTCGCCACCAACGGGCAGCCCATCACGCCGGGCCGCCTGCTCGGCCGCAGCGTGAAGGGACACGAGAGCTTCCAGAACGGCCAGGCCTTCCTCGAGCAGGGCGGCCAGAAGGGCCCCCAGATCGACATCCTCCTCCCCGGCTCCTACCGCGTTAACACGGCCATGTTCTCCGTTGAGCTGCGCGAGGCCGTCGTGATCCCGGCGCAGAAGGTCGGCATGGTCACCGCCAAGGACGGCGAGCCTTTGCCTCCTTCGGAATACGTCGCCAAATCGGTGCAGGGCCACAAGGACTTCCAGGACGGCGCGTCCTTCCTCGGCGCCGGCGGCCAGCGCGGCCCGCAGCTCGACTTCCTGAAGCCCGGCACCTACTACGTGAACCCGCTGATGTTCGACGCGGCGTTCGACGAGGTCCTCCAGGTCGCGCGCGGCGAGGTCTCGGTCATCGTCTCCAACATCGGCAAGGATCCGGCCGGCATCGGCGCCGCGACCGGCGCGGCCAACGCGAAGCCCGAGGACCGTCTGAAGGACGGCATCGAGCGCTACGTCGTCGACGCGGGCTACCGCGGCATCCAGCGCGAGGTCCTCGGACCCGGCACGTACTACCTCAATAAATTGGCCTACACGCCGCACATCATCCCGACGACCAACATCACGATCGATTGGGCCGAGGAGAAGTCCCCGACGCGCGGCGAGCGGGCGTTCAACCCGCTGTCGATCGTCTCCAAGGACGGCTTCCAGATGACCGTCGAGGTCAAGGTCATCCTGCGCGTGCTGCCCGAGCAGGCGCCGCACATGGTCGCGCGCATCGGCACGATCGACAACCTGATCGAGCACGTGGTGCATCCGCTCATCGACTCGTCTTTCCGCAATCAATCCTCGTCCTCCGAGGCGATGAAGTTCATGCAGGACCGCCACGAGGAGCAGCGCAAGGCCGGCGAGCACATCGTCGAGGAGCTGCGGCGCTACCACGTCGAGTGCGTGTCCGTCCTGATCTGTCAGATCGTGCTCCCCGAGCGCCTGATGCAGACGCTCACGAACAAGGTCGTCGCCTCCCAGCAGATGTCGATGTTCGACTCCCAGCAGGAGGCCGAGGCCCGTCGCCGCGAGATGGAGAAGACCAAGGCCCAGGCCGACCTCCAGCCGAGCCTGGTCAAGGCCGAGATCGACGTGCAGATCGCGACCCAGCAGAAGCAGTCCTTGATCACCGGCGCCGAAGGACGTTCCCAGGCGACGCGGCTCGAGCAGGAAGGCATCGCGGCCGGCATCTCGGCCGTCGGCAAGGCCGAAGGCGACAAGATCCTGGCCATCGGCCAGGCCACCGCCGAGGCGTACGTGCGCCAGGCGGCCGCGGTCGGCCAGGGACCGCTCGCGATGATCGAGGTCATGAAGCGCGTCTCCGACGGCAAGGTCAAGATCACGCCTGACATCATGGTCTCGGGCGGCGGCGGCGGCCAAGGCGACGGCGCGTCGTCCAACATGCTCGCGGCCTTCATGGCGAGCCTGATGGGCTCGGGCATGAAGCTCGTCCCGCAGGACAGCGGCGTCACGCCGCCTCCGAAGAAAGCCTGACGACGGCGCCGGTCCCCAGGGCCTAGGCCTCCCGGCGCGTCCGCCTGGGGCCTTCGACCCTTGGTGGGCGGCCGGGAACAAGGTACGCTTGGGTATGCTCAAGCTCCCCCTTCTGGCCCTGCTGCTGTCCGCCGCGCCGTCTTATGCCGCCGTCGTCGCCCCCTCCGCGGGAGCCCGCGCGTGGTCCGGCCCCGTCGCGGGCGCCGTCGGCGCGGCCGGCCTCGAACGCACGTCGGGCCTCGGCTCGTTTTCCCTGCCGCGTCTGGCCATGCCCGGAGCGGACGGCCGCCTCCCCATCCTCTCGTCGCCGCAGTTGATCAATCCTCTCGCCGAAACCCTCGCCCAGCAGCAGGTGGACCCGGTCGCGTTCGCCGCGCTGACGACGGACGCCAAGCTCGTCATTTTGGCCGCGGCCGCGAAGGCCACCGAGGCGCGCCTCGGGCTCAACGCCGCGGAGCTCGCCGAGAAGACCCGCAACGGCGTGAGCGGGGCCAAGGCCGCCGAGCTGACCCGCGCCGTGGCGGAAGCGAGAGAGACGAGCCTGTATCTCGACGCGGCCGCCGAGGCGAGCCTGGCGTCGGCCGAGACGGTGACGACGGCCTATCAGGAGGCTCTGCAGGAAGCGCGGCGGGCTTTCCTCGAGGATCTGCCTCAAAAAATAGCGGCCGGCGCCTTCGACGGAAAGACCCTTCTGGTGCGCGACGCTCTCGGGGACGCGCCCGTCTGGCGCACCGCCGACGGGAGCCCGAACGAGGCCTTCGACACCCCCGACGCGGCGCTCGCCGCCCGCATCGACTCCGCGGCGAAGATGACCCCCGGCCCCTGGAGCGTGGCCGAAGCCGACCTGCTGATCGCCGCCGTGCGCCACAACCGCGAGATCAGCGTGATCGCCGACTCGGAGCGGACCAACGAAGCGCTGCGCGCGCTGTTCCGCATCAGCGATCTGGGCAAGGCCGCCGCCAAAGCCGGACGGCTGGGGCCGGCCGCGACGCGGCTGTCGAGGAAAGGCCGCGCGAGCGCGGCCGACGTCCGCGCCGTCGAAAAATATTACGACCGCGCCGTCGAATACGGCGGCTGGGACTGGAGGCCGAAAGCCCGCGTGCTGGCGACGATCCAGACGGGCGGCACGGGCCTGCCCGGATGGGAGCGCCTTCAGGCCATGAAGCGCGAGACGGCCGCGCGGATGAACCGCCTGGCCATCATCTCCGGCTTGACCTGGGTCGCGGCGATGATCCCGATGGCCATCGCGTCCACCTTCAATCTCTTCGCCGGCTTCTCGGGGCTCGCCTCCGTCGGCTTGTTCCTCGGGCTCATGTCGCCCATATTTCTCTTCTGCTGGGCGATCTGGCAGCGCGATTCCCTGTCGAGCTGGTTGGGGTCTTCCGTCTCCGCACGGCTGCACCGCCACTTCAATTGAGGCGCGGATAGTCCCAATACTTGACTGATTTTGTCAGGTATATTACACTAGGATCATGCCCGTCATAGCCGCCCCCGATTTCAAGACCATCACCGTCGGGAACACCCCCCTCCTCGACGTGAGCTTCGCTTTTCCCGAGCTCGGCGACAGCGTCAAGATCGTGGCCAAGGCGGAATGGGCCAATCCCGGCGGGTCGGTCAAGGACCGCGCGGGCTTCTACATCATCAAGGACGCCCTGGAGACCGGCAAGCTCGCCGGGGACAAGATCCTGCTCGACTCTTCCTCCGGCAACACCGGCATCGCCTACGCGTGGCTGGGCGCGCGCCTGGGGGTCAAGGTCACGCTCGCCGTCCCCGGCTCGATTTCCAAGCACCGCCGAGCGATCCTGGAGGCCTACGGCGTCGAGCTGCTGTTCACCGATCCGCTCGAGGGCTCCGACGGCGCCATCCGCGAGGTCCGGCTCATGCTCAAGGCGGAGCCCAACCGCTACTGGTACGCCGACCAGTATTCGAACCCGATGACCTGGCGCGCGCACTACGAGACGACCGGCCCGGAGATCTTCGAACAGACCGGGGGCCGCGTCACTCATTTCGTCGCCGGCCTGGGCACCAGCGGCACCTTCGTCGGCGCCGGCCGCCGCCTGCGCGAGCTCAAGCCCGACGTGCGCCTCATCTC
>JAHFCD010000008.1:0-5633 GCA_023249695.1 Elusimicrobiota bacterium | reverse complement strand
AGCCCGACGGCCCGATGCACGGCCTCGAGGGTCTCAAGCACATGGAGACCTCGATCATCCCCGCGATCTACGATGACGGCGTGGCCGACAGCCGCATCCAGATCGCCACGGAGGAAGCGCAGGAGGCCGCGCGAACCTTGGGCCGCAAAGGCGGCATCCTGCTCGGCCCGTCCGGCGGAGCGAACCTCGCGGCCGCGCTGCGGCTCGGGAAGGACCTGGCGGCGCAGGGCCGCACGGCGGTCATCGCCACGGTGTTCGCCGACTCCGGCGAGCGCTATCTCGGCGAAAGGTTCTGGGCGCCATGAGCCTGCGCCTCAATCGCGCCGTCGAGGAAATCGCGGTGAAGACCGCCGAGAAGGCCTTCCCCGAGGAAGGCTGCGGCCTCCTCCTCGGGCCGATACCGGACGATTTCGACAAGCCGGGCCGGGCGCTCGTCGTGGACGAGGCGCGCCCCCTGCCCAACGGCTGGGACGCCTCGGCGAAGACGAACAAGTACCTGATCGATCCGAAGACCCTGGCGAAGGTCGAGGCCGAGCTGTCCGGCAGCGGGCGCGGCGTCGTGGGTTTTTTCCACTCCCACCCGCAGGTGCCGGCCTGGCCGTCCCCGTTCGACCTGACGATGGCGATGCCGTGCTGCAGCTACTGGATCATCCAGGTGCGCGACGGCAAGGCGGTGGATTCCCGCTCGTGGCAAAGGACGGAAGACGGCAGATCATTCGTCGAAGAAGAGATACTCTTAGAGGGCTAAGATGAGCATCGAAATACGGCTGCCGACCGCGCTCCGCGCGTTCGCCGACAAGCAGGAAAAAATTTCCGTCGACGCCAAGAACGTCGGCGAGGCTCTGGAGCAGCTTTTCTCCCGGCACGAACGGCTGCGTCAGCAGCTGATGTCCGCCGACGGCAAGCTCCGCTCCTTCGTCAACGTGTATGTCAACGACGACGACGCCCGCGACAAGCAGGGCCTGAGCACGCCGATCGCCGACGGCGACACGATCCTGATCGTCCCCGCGATCGCCGGCGGCTCGGCCACGGCGGAGCTCGAGCTCACGACGGCGGAAAAGGCCCGCTACCATCGCCATCTGATCATGCCCGAGGTCGGCGTCGAGGGCCAGAAGAAGCTCAAGAACGCGTCGGTGCTGTGCGTCGGCGCGGGCGGGCTCGGCTCGCCGCTGGCGCTCTATCTCGCCGCGGCCGGCGTCGGCCGCATCGGCATCGTCGACTTCGACACGGTGGACGAATCGAATCTGCAGCGCCAGATTCTCCACGACACGCTCTCGGTCGGAACCTCGAAGCTCGCGTCCGCGAAGAAGCGGCTTCTCGCGCTGAACCCCCACATCTCCGTGGAGACGCACGAGACGCGCCTGACCTCGGCCAACGCCGTGGAGCTGTTCAAGCGTTACGACGTGATCGCCGACGGCACCGACAACTTCGCCACGCGCTACCTCGTCAACGACGCCTGCGTGCTCACCGGCAAGCCCAACGCCTACGGCTCGATCTTCCGCTTCGAAGGCCAGCTCTCGGTGTTTGCCCTCAAAGACGGCCCGTGCTACCGCTGCCTGTACCCCGAGCCCCCGCCCCCCGGTCTCGTTCCCAACTGCGCCGAGGCCGGAGTGCTGGGCGTGCTGCCCGGCGTGATCGGGACCATGCAGGCCGTCGAGGCCCTCAAGCTCATCCTCGGCATCGGCCGCCCGCTCTCGGGCCGCCTGATGCTCTACGACGCGCTCGAGCAAAGCTGGCGCACGCTGAAGGTGAAAAAGAATCCGGCTTGCCCCGTGTGCTCGGAAAATCCGACCATCACGGCGCCGATCGATTACGAGGCCTTCTGCGGATTAAAGGAGAAACCGACCGTGACCATGCCCGAAATTTCCGTCCAGGATCTCAAAGCCAAGCTCGACAAGAAAGAAAAGTTCGTGCTGCTCGACGTGCGCGAGCCTCATGAGTACGAGATCGCCAAGATCCCGGGCTCGACCTTGATCCCGCTGGGCAAGCTGCCCGAGCGCTTCGGCGAGCTCGACAAGGGCGCCAAGCTGATCGTGCACTGTAAGATGGGCGGACGCTCGGCGAAGGCCGTGCAGTTCCTGCGGGAGCAGGGCTTCGACGCGACCAACGTCGCGGGCGGCATCAACGCCTGGTCGGAGTCGATCGACCCCTCGGTGCCGCAGTATTGAAATGAGCGTCCGCCGCCCGCTGCTCGCGGGCCTCGCGGCTCTCGCGCTCGCCGGCTGCGGGTCCGCCTCGAAGACTTCCGCTCCCGAGATCTCGGTCGCGGAGCTGAAGGCCAAGCTCGACCGGAAGGACCGGTTCATCCTCCTCGACGTGCGCGAGCCGAAGGAGTACGCGATCGCCAAGATCGGAGGCTCGGTCCTGATCCCCCTGGCCGCGCTTCCCGGGCGCCTCGGCGAGCTCGACAAGAGCGCGAAGGTGGTCGTGCACTGCAAGGGCGGCGGCCGCTCGGCGAAGGCCGTTACGTTGCTTAGGGAAAAAGGCTACGACGCGGTCAACCTCGCCGGCGGCATCGACGCCTGGTCGGAAAAGATAGACCCGTCCGTGCCGAGGTATTAACGTGAGCGCCGAACCCTACACTCTCATCGAAGCCGAGGCCGCGCACCGCCTCCTGGAGACCAAGGCCCCAGGGCAGTTCGTGGACGTCCGCGAGGTCTCCGAGGTGGACGCCGTCCGCGTCGAGGGCGCGCTCAACCTGCCGCTGTCGCGCCTGCGCGAGCTCGCCCCCCGCCTCGACCAAAACCAGCCCGTCTTTCTGCTCTGCCGCTCCGGCGCGCGCGCCGCCTCCGCCGCGGCGCTGCTCCACGAGCTCGGCCACCGCGACATCCGCGTCGTGCGCGGGGGCGTCGACGAATGGACGGCGTCGGGCAAGCCGGTCGTGATCGGCCAATCGCGGGTGTGGAGTATGGAGCGCCAGGTGCGCTTCGCCGCCGGCCTGCTGGTGTTCACCGGGGTGGTCCTGGGCCTGACGGTCCACGGCGGCTGGCTCCTCCTGCCCGGATTCGTGAGCGCGGGACTGATGTTCTCCGCCGCGACCGACACGTGCGCGATGGCCCTGGTTCTGGCCAAGCTGCCGTGGAACCAAGGCGCCTGCGGACGCTGATGCCCGAGCTTCCCGAGGTCGAGACCGTCCGCCGGGTCCTGCAGGAGCGCTACGCCGGCAAGACGGTCACGGCCGTCGCGCTGGGCAAGCCGACCTTCTATCGCGCTCCGCCGCTGGCCGCGATCAAGATTCTCACCGGCGGCGTCATCGCCGCCTTCAGGCGCCGGGGCAAATACCTGATCGTCGTGATCGAGGGCCGCGGCGAGGTGATCTTTCACCTCGGCATGTCCGGGCGCATCACCATCGGCGGCGAAAGCCCTCATGTCCGCTTCCAGATGTGGATCGGCACCGAGGCGCTGCGCTTCCACGACTCGCGCCGCTTCGGCCGCGTCGGCTGTCTTCTACCGGACCTTGGACCCGAGCCGCTTGATACCGCGTTCACCGCGGACTATCTCTGGAAGCTGCTGCGCAAGCGCACCGCTCCGGTCAAGGCCCTGATCATGGACCAGAAGCTGATCGCGGGCCTGGGAAATATCTACGCGACCGAGGCCCTGCACGCGGCGAAGGTGCGGCCGGGCCGGGCGGGGAAGTCCTTGAGCCGGGCCGAGGTGGAGAAGCTCGCGGTCGCGTGCCGGGACATCCTCAGCCGCGGCGTGGAGGCCGGAGGGGCGACGCTCGACGATGAGGCGTTCCTCGACCCGCTCGGGCGCCCGGGCCGCATGCAGATGGGCGTGATGGTCTACGGCCGGGAGAAGTGCGGAACGTGCGGCGGGCCCGTCATCGGCACGCGCAAGAGCATCGGCGGGCGGGCGAGCGCCTACTGCCCGTCCTGCCAGCTTTAGCCGGTCAGCGTCTCCCGCTCAGCGCGTTGTCCCGGGTCGAGCGCGCGGCCCGCGCCTTCAACGGAACCGGCCGACGGCGCTCGAAGAGATACATCGCGGTCAGGATCGCGGCGGGCACGGCGGCCAACAAAGTGAAGGTCATAGGGGTTCTCCGGGATCGTCGGGCGTCGACGGGAGGATAGCCCCTCGACCCGGTTCCGTCAAGCCCCCGACCGAGCTCGCGACGTTCTCCCGCTAAGTGGGCGGCGCGCGGCTCCCCCCTCAGAAAGCCGCGCGCCCCCGTCACGATTAGGGTAACAGCCCCGCCCGCGAACGCCCATGGAGGAGAGGCAAAGAGATGATGACGAAACCTTGACTGTCGGTATTCAGCAGGAGTTTCCTTGACGGTGGGAGGGTCCCGGGCTATCCTTGAATCAAGGAACCAATATGCCGCCGCCACTTTTGTTCTTGAGCGCCGCGAGGATCGAAGCCCTCGCGGCTTTTCGTTCCCAGGACGCCGACGCGGTCACTTTGCACCTCGCCGTCGACGGAGGCGGCCTGTATCCCTCGACCTTGCACCAGCTCGCCTCCGACGCGCGCCGCGATCCCAGCATGAGGCTGCTCGGACGAGACCTCGACCGCATCGAGAAGTTCATCGCCTCGGAGTTCGTGCCCGGCCCGCACCGCATGGCCGCGGTGTACTCCTGCGCCAAGCGCGGCCTCTTCGAGACCTTCGCGCTGCCGCAGCCCTTCAAGAGCACCTTGACCGTGGGGGAGTCGCTCGACCTTCGCCCGCTGATCGCGCTCGGCGGCCAATATCACCGCTTCGTCGCGCTGCTTCTCGGGCCCGGGAAGGCCCGCTTCGTCGAGCTGCACATGGGCCAGGCCCTCGAGCTCGACGAGATGCAGGGCGACTTCAACTCATTGGAAGGCCTGGCCTCCGTGGCTTCGCGCGCCGCGACCCTCGCCCGCGAGCGCCGCTACGACCGGCTCATCCTCGGCGCCCCGCCGGCGCTCGAGGCGGCCATCACCCCGCTCCTCGATCCCGCCCTGCAGAAGGAGCTCATTCTCGAGCCCGTGCTGGGGCCGGAGCGGCCCGTCGAGGCCGTGCTCGAGCGCATCCTGCACAACGAGCGCCAGGCGCGCAGCGTCCGCGAGAGCGTGCTGGTCCACCGCCTCCTGGACGAGGCCCGCCAGGGCGGCGCGGTGACCGGCCTCGAGGGCGTCGTCGCCGCGGTCCAGCAGGGCTGCGTCGCGCGCGTGCTCGTGCGAGACGGCTACGCGAAGATGGGCCGCGCCTGTCCGAAATGCGGGCACCTGTCGGTGAACAACCGTTCCTGCCCGTGGTGCTTCTGCGGGACCGACATGGTGCTCGACCTCGTCAGCGAGCTCGGCGACAAGGCCCTCGCCGCGGGCTGCGAGCTTTACCGCATCATGTACGACGCGCGCTTCGACAGCGTCTGCCGCATCGGCGCCGAGCTCAAGGTTCCCCTCGACAAGCCCGCGGCCGCGTCCCGCTCTCGCGCCCTGCGCGGCCACTTCGCGATGAAGGACGGCAAGCCCTCCCCCCTGCGTCCCCGCTAAGCCGTGAAGGTGTCAGGCCTACGAATTCGTTGAATTCCGTTGACCGCTAGGCCACACAATTCAACGAATTCGTAGGCCTGACACCAAAAACTAGACTGGTTCGAGGCCGTAGTAGGGGAGCGACGCGAATTCCGCGGCGGAGGCCGCCGCGCGCGCGCCGTCCTCGGCGTCGCGGGCCCAGT
>JAHFCD010000369.1 GCA_023249695.1 Elusimicrobiota bacterium | reverse complement strand
CAACCAGCTTTATAAAACGCCTGCGCCCCGGGGGTTTATGAATCAAGAAGCCCGGGCGATTCTGGTCGCGGCGGCCGCGCTTTCAGGCAAATCAATCGACGAGGTCAACCAGCTTTACAAAACGCCTCCACCCCAGGGGTTTATGAATCAAGAAGCCTGGGCGACTCTGGTCGCGGCGGCCGCGCTTTCAGGCAAATCAATCGACGAGGTCAACCAGCTTTACAAAACGCCTCCGCCCCAGGGGTTTATGAATCAAGAAGCCTGGGCGACTCTGGTCGCGGCGGCCGCGCTTGAGGGAACGCCCCACGCCAAGGCAGGAATGCTGATCATCCTCCCGCGCGCCAAATAATTCGATTAAAGCCATAGCCTCCAAAAGACTTTCATCGATGCTGCTTAAAATCAGATTCGAATCCTGAAGTCGCATGGGCTGGTGGTATTACTCCCGACCACCCGAAGAAAGAACGGTGGGATTTGAACTTCAGCATATCGAAGTCGGTGGGTTTTTGCCCGCAGGAGGAGATAGTCACGACTACCACCAGCTCACCATTTTTGATGCGGTGCCGGGCGACAAGCCCGTCGAGTGAAAAAGCAGGGAAAAGATATGCTTTTTCTGGGGCTGGATCCAGCTCGGGATTCGGCCCCTCAGTTTTATGCCCCTGTCGTTCCCGCCGGTTTTTCTGGATTCATGTAATGAATCCTTTCCAAACCACGACACTCAGGCAGCGACACCCCATCTCTCGACCACGCACGCGTCGAGTTCCGCGATCATGGGCATGGGATTGCGCAAGGACGGCAACGGCGTGAACCACGCCATGGTCGGACAAATAGCTCTCGCCTGGCTCGTGACCCCGCCGACCGCCAGCGTCATCGGCATCGCGGCCTATTGGGTTTTATCGCAGGCATCAAAAGTACAATGATCGATATTTATACGGAGGTGTGACCTATGCCCATCGACATCGAAGCTGGAGTCCGCGACTATTACGGAAAAACCGTGAAAAGCGGAGCCGATCTAAAGACCGACGCCTGCTGCTCGCCTTCGGATCTGCCGCGCGCCGTGCGCGATGCGCTGGCGAAGGTGAACGACGAGGTCACCTCCCGTTACTACGGCTGCGGCCTGACCATCCCAAGCGAGCTGACGGGACTGAGCGTCCTGGACCTGGGATCGGGCTCCGGGCGCGACTGCTACATCCTCTCCCAGTTGGTCGGCGCCGCGGGGCACGTGACCGGCGTCGACATGACCGACGAGCAGCTCGTGGTCGCCGAACGCAACCGCGCTTATCACGCGCGGGCCTTCGGCTACGGGAACGTCGAGTTCATCAAAGGCGACATCTCGCGCCTCGACGAAATCGGTCTCAAGGACGCCTCGTTCGATCTGATCGTGTCCAATTGCGTTATCAATCTCGCGCGCGACAAGGAGGCCGTCCTGCGCGAGGCTCGCCGCGTGCTGAAGGAAGGCGGCGAGATGTATTTTTCAGACATCTACGCCGACCGACGCGTGCCCGCGGAGTTGAGGAACGATCCCGTGCTGTACGGAGAATGTCTCGGGGGCGCGCTGTATTGGAACGATTTTCTACAGCTGGCCAGGAGCGCGGGCTTCGCCGACCCGCGGCTCGTCGAGTCGCGGCCGCTGGCCCTCGACTCGGGGCCGATCCGGGCGCGCGCCGGCCACATCGGTTTCTACTCGGCGACCTACCGGCTGTTCAAGCTCGAGGGTCTCGAGCCTGCCTGCGAGGACTACGGCCAGGCTGTCAGCTACAAAGGGACGATCCCAGACACTCCGGAGTCGTTCCAACTCGACGGCCATCACCGCTTCGAAGCCGGGAGGATCATGACGGTGTGCGGCAACACTGCGTTGATGCTCGAAAAGAGCCGCTACGGCCGCCACTTCGACTTCTTCGGAGACATGACGAAGCACTTCGGCATCTTCCCTGGATGCGGGACGAACATGCCGTTCTCGACGGAGACGAGGAACGCGGCCGCCTGCTGCTAAGTGGGCAGTCGCCGAGACCACGGTGTCCTCGATGACCTTCTCGCCTTTGGTGATCCGACCCCAGGTGATCGGCCAAGTGAGCTCGAAAAAAGGAAAAAGCGTTTAAAATTAAACGCTTTGGAACAGTGGCGCAGATTGCGCCTCTCCATGCTTGTTCCCGTCGGCCCCGCCAGTTTTCGACAGCCGCAAACCTCGTTCTCAGCGCGCCGCACGCGCCGAGCCGGGGTTTTTCTTTTTCACCCCTCGTTTCTCCGGCGGCCGTCCGGTCACGCCGGAGAAATCAAACCTTATCACGCCGGCCATAGCCGGCCGGCGTTTACCGCGCTACCCTGGTATCAGATGAGAAATCCACCGGAGCGCTGGCTTATCGCGGCTTGGCCCGGAACGGGAGAGGTGGCCACGACCGCGGCCATCTACCTGCTCACGAAGCTCAGCATGCACCAGATGTCGGAGTTCTCCGGGCGCGCGTTCTTCGAGCCCGCGAGCGTCGACGTCCACGCGGGCCTGGTGCGGGCGGCGCCGCTGCCCCGCAACCGGCTCTTCCTCTGGCTCAATCCCGCCGGCGGAAGGGATCTCGTCGTGTTTTTGGGAGACGCGCAGCCCGCCGCGCACCGGCTCGAGCTATGCGACCGCCTTCTCGCCGAGGGGCGCGCGCTGGGCGTGAGCCGCTTCTTCACCTTTTCCGGGGTGACCACCGACATGAAGCCGAACGCCCAATCGCACACCTTCGGCGTCGCCGCCGACGCCGCGAGCCTGAGGGAGCTCAAGACGCGCGAGGTCGCGATCCTCGGGGAAGGGAGCATCGCCGGGCTCAACGGCGTGGCGCTCACGGCGGCGGCCGAAGCCGGCATGCCGGCCATGTGCCTCCTGGGAGAGATGCCCGAGATCGCCGCGCAGCTTCCCTACCCCAACGCGTCGGCCGCCGTCCTGCGCACGTTCAAGGACCTGGCCGGCCTCGACCTCGACCTGAGCGAGCTCGAGGCATACGGGCGCTCGACGCAGGCTCAGCTCACGACCCTCTACAACCAGTTCTTGGAGGCGCTGAAAGAGGCGACCGGGCCGCAGGAGCCGCCGGCCCCGCCTCCCCCCTCTCCGCCGGAGCCCTCGCGGGAGCGGATGCTGGCCGACGAGGACGCCGAACGGGTCGAAGGCCTGTTCCGGCGGGCGCGGTTCGACCGGTCGGCGGCCTTCGAGCTCAAGAGAGAGCTGGACCGCCTCGGCGCGTTCGCCCGCTATGACGACCGGTTCCTCGATCTGTTCAAGCGCGGCGTTTAACGCGGTCCGGACTTGCCGCGCCATTGCTCATCGCGGCGCCGTTCTCGTGCTTCCAACGCTGGAAGTCCTGGAACAGGGCGTCAAATTTTTCCGATTCAGGGGGTTTTGCCGGTCGCGCCCTCGAGCTCGCCAGGTAGATTAAATGGACGAGCCAATACCCCGCGTTATTTCGTAGGTTGCGCCTGCAAAGTCGGGGCGCCTATCTACAAACGGAGGAGGTATTGGCTCTATGTTCGATTATAC
>JAHFCD010000368.1 GCA_023249695.1 Elusimicrobiota bacterium | reverse complement strand
CGCGCGGCGGCCGGGAAGGTCAGCAAGGTCGACAGGATCAAGGTGTTCAGCAGGGGCCCGAGGATCAGGTCCTTGGCCAGCGCCGTGGTCGCGGACGCGATGACGGGCGCGAGCACCGCGCCCACGAAGGGCACCGCGGCGACGGCGACCGGCAGGCCGTTGAGCACGGCCACGATGGCCGGACCGAGCACGGGAATCGAGGTGAGCGCGAAGGAGAGCGGCAGGACGGGCGCGAACGCGCCGAGCAGGCCCATCGCGACGGCGCTCATGATCGCGAGCGTGAGGCGGCGCGCGACGAAGGTCGTCAGGGGCGCGGCGAGCGGGACGATGAACCAGCGGTTGAGCGTGCGATACCAGGCCCGCGACTTCAGACCCGCGAGCGCGCCCGCGCCCTTGAACGCGTCGCGGCGCATCGCGGACTCGAGCCACTGCTCGGCGAACTTCTCGCGGCCCGACAAGGCCATGAAGTCCTCTCCCGAGTGGCGGAACTCGAAGGAAATCGCCTGGCGGAAGTAGCCGAAGATAAACATGTCGAACAGGTGGTACGGGAACCGCACGGCGGCGCCGATGAAGTGCTTGTGGAACTCGAGGGCGCGCTGCAGGTTTCCTTTCCAGCCCGGCGCGTAGGTCTTGTTCGCGAGCTCGCGGAAGCTCTTCCACCCGCTGTATTTCTTCGAGTCGAGGCGCTTGAACTGGTCGCGATTGGCGGCCTGGAGGCGGTCGTAGACGCCGATCCACGACTGAAGCGGGCTGAACTCGTTGAGGCGGTACTTCACGCCGAGCTCGATGACGCGCGCGCGCGGGATGTTGAACTGGCGCGAGATCTGGTCGATGACCTGATCGATGCTTTCGATCTTCAGCAGCGGCTTGAGCGTCGGATCGTGGCGGACGCCCTTGACCGTGCGGAAGCCGAGGAAGTCCTCGTAAATGTGCTTGATCGGGCCGGCGGGTTCAGGAAAGGAGGCGGCCGGCGGGATCTTTTCGCCGGCCGGAGGTTCCGCCGAAGGCGGAACCGGCTCGGGCGTGACGGGCGGAGCGGGCTGACTCGTTTCAGGCGGCGTCGGCTCCGTTGTCGGGGGTCCTCTTTCGTCGGGGATCGAGGGCTCGGGAAGCGGAACGGCCGGAGCCTCGACCGAGGCGACCGCGGTGCCGCGGCCGCGCGCGTCCTTGAAGGACCAGGCGGCGTCCCCCTTCCAGGTCGGGATCAACTCGAGGCGCTGCGGCTTGAGGCCGGGCTTGGACGCCTTGAGGGCGGCGTAGGCGGAAGCGACCGAGGAGACCTTCTCCAGGCGAGCGTCGTTGAGCGTCGGTATCCGGCGCGTCCCCGGGCGCAGGCGCTTGGACTGGATGCGCTTCGTCCACACCGTCAGCTCCTTGCGGCTCTTGTCGGAGCGGAAGATGAAGATCCAGTGGGCGCGCGCGTCGTCGAGGTTGATCGCGACCTTCACGAGGCGCGCGTCGGGCGAGATCGCGCGGGCGCGGGCCTGAGCCTCGCGCTTGAGTTCGAGCAAGGACGTGCCGTCGGCGCCCCGAGCGTCCTCGGGAAGATTCTCGAAGCTCTTGGGCGGCTTGGCGTCGGCCCGCGTCGGCAAAGCCTCCGCGTCAAATATGGGCTTGCCGTCGGCGCCCACGAACGCCGCGCGGCCGAAGGCGTCGAGGAAGCGGTAGGACGCCGCGCCGGTCCACGCCGGGTCCACCTCGACGCGGACGGGGCGGAAATTCTTATCGGCCTTCTTCAGCGCGGCGTAGGCGCGGTCGAGGCCGCCCATCTCGCCCAGGCGCGTGTCCCACAAGGTCGGCGCCTTCGTCGGGCGAGGTCCGAGCGCGCGCACGGCGACGCGCTTCGTCCAGACGGTGAGCTCCCGGCTGCTCTTATCGGAGCGGAAGATGAAGATCCAATGCGAGCGCGGGTCCTCCAGGTTGATCGCGACGCTGACCAGCCGCGCGTCGGGCGCGATCGCGCGCGCGCGCCCCTGCGCCTCGGCCTTCGCGGCGAGCATCGCCGCGCTCGTCGCCTCGCGCGCCTCGGCGGGGAAGCGCTTCCAGCTGCGCGGGAGAGCGGGTTCGGAGTCGGCGACGGCCGGGATTTCCGCCGCAGGCGGCACGGCCATCGGCACGCGGCCCCGAGGAAGCCCGGGGAACTCGTCGTGGACCGGGCCGTACTCGTCGACGAGGCCGTCGTCCTTTTGGACCGGATCGGCGGCGGGAGCTTCGACGACGGGGGCCGGAGTCTCGGCGACGGTCTCCGGGGCCTCGGGGATCGGATCCGCGACCGGCGCCGGTTCGACGGCCGGCGTTTCGACGACGGGAGCGGCGGCCGCCTCGACGATCGGGAGCGGCCAGGGCAGTTCGCGCGAGCTGTTCTTCGAGTCGAAGCCGAGGACCTTGAAGCCGCCCTTGCCCAGCGCCACGATCTCGGCGCGCACGGGCTTGAAGCCGGGCTCTTTCTCCGCGAGGGCGGCGAGGCGGGCGTCGAGGTCCACGGACGCGAGCTGCTCGGGGTGGAGCATCGCGGGGCGCTCGTCGCCGCCGAACTTGCGGGCCTCGATCCCGTCGGGACCGTAGGTCAGTATCTGCTTCTTGGCGGGAGCGTGGAAGGCGAACACCCAGCGCGGCCCGGCGCTCTTGAGGTCGACCGCGACGCGCAAAAGGCGGACATTGCCCGCGCTGGCCCGGGCGGAGGAGTGCGCGCGCGACTCGGCCGCGGCCAGGCCGTCGAAACGGGAGGGAGGCGCCCGCGACGGCGCGGATTCCTGGAATTCCACGGGCTTCGGGGCCTCGTCCGAGGCGGCGGGCACGACGACGGCCTTCGCGGGACGACGGGCGATCCACCAGCTGACGCCGGAGACGAGGACGTAGGCCGCGTTGAGGACCGCGTACAGGCCGAACTGCGCGCGCTGCGGCGAGCCGGGCTCGGCGAGCCAGGCGAGATGGCCGGTCCACACCACGAACCCCGCCGAGGCGAGCAGGAACAGCATCGAGAAGGCGGGCGTGAAGCCCTTCGGAGCCCGGCCGCGCACGATCGAAATGATGTCGGGCAGGAAGAGCAGGAAGTAGGCGCCGCCGGTGATCGCCTGGATCGCGACGACCAGGCTGCCGACGCCGGCCGCGCCGAGCCAGGCCGCCAAGGCGGCCGGAACGACCGCGGCGGCGGCGAAGTAAAGCCCCGCGGCGGCGGCGAGGGAGGCGGCGACGGCCGCGGCCGTGATCGCGTAGCCTTTCCCCTTCGACAGGACGGCCCCGGGAGCCTTCTCGGCGGCTTTCGCGGCGGCCTTGCGGCCCCAGCGAGCGGCGGGCCAGGACGCCAGGATGACCGCCGCGCCGAAGGTGTTCTGCACGCCCCAGAACCACAGACCGCCGACGGGCGCGCTGATCAGGCCGAGCGCGAGGCTCGCCGCGACCAGGACGCCGACGCGCCACTTCGGCGCGCCGACCTTGCCGTTCTGGACCGACTTGAGCAGCTCGGCCATCGGGAACATGAAGGCCAGCGCGTTTCCGGCGTAGTAGC
>JAHFCD010000367.1 GCA_023249695.1 Elusimicrobiota bacterium | reverse complement strand
TCGACGGCCTCGGAGCGGTCGCCTTCGACCGCGCTGCCGGTCGGAGCGGAGGAGGGCTCGCCGTCGTCGGCGCGCGCCGCGGCGGTCAAGAGAAGGATCGTCAGCAGGGCCGCCCTCATTTTCGCGCCCCGTCCGCCGCCGTGGAAATATCCGTCGCGAAGCTGAACACGTCCCGGCGCCCGGAGCGCACGACGCCGTCGTCCCCGATGCGCGCCAGGCCGAGCGTGAGATCCGAGGTCTCGATGTCCTTGCGCGCCTTCGTCCACAGATCGATGAAGGAATGCGTGTCGCTCTTGTCCGGCACGCCCCAGCGCGCGACGGCGTAGCGTCCGCCGGGCGCCAGCGCGATGCCGACGAGGCGGGGGAAGGGGCCGGCGCGGAGCTTCGAGCCGCCGGTCCAGTCGCGCGCCTCGACGGACCACGACTCGCCGAAATGGCACGCGATCAGGACGACCTTCGAGTCGTTGGAGAACACGACGGGTTCGCCCTTCTCCGGCCAGTCCACCGACTCGTCGCTCCACAGGGTCTGCCCCGCCGAGCCGTGGATCTTGAGCAGGCGGCGGGACTCGACCATCTTGCTGTGCGAGGCGTTCCAGGTGAGCTTGCGCTCGAGCGTCCAGGCCGCGGCGCCGTCGGGCGACGCGCCGCCCGACACCTCGCGCGTGACGACGCCGTTCTCCTCGCGCACGAGGCCGATCTCGGAGGCCAGCGCGCCCTCGGCGTCGTAGAGCACCAGCGAGCGGCCCTGCTTCGACCAGCCCGGCGACGAATGCCCGACGGCCATGTCGGGCAGGACGGGGGCGTCCGCCGCGGCCGCGGGCAGCGCGAGCAGCGCGACGAGGAGGAGCCCGGTCACTTCGGCTTGGCCTCCGCCGGAGCGGCCTCGAGGAAGACCTTGCCCTTCACGCGCGGCACCGCGCGCACCTTCCACGGCTGGGCGATGGCCTGAGTCGAGAAGCCGCTCGGCGGCTTGATCCGGTAGCGGACGATCAGGTCCATGCCCTTGGGCTCCGGCTCGAGGAACTCGACGGTGAAGCCGCCCGTCGGGCGCTCGCCCGCGAATACCGCGACGGCGAAGTACTTCTTGAAGTCGAGCGCGGGCGCGTCCTGGCCGAGCCTCATCCACAGGCGCGACCAGGCGCTCGCGTCGGCCGCGACCTCGGTGCCGGCGTCGATCGGGCCGCCGTACTGTCCCTTCCATTCCATGGGCTTCTCCGTCTTCTTGGCGTGCGCGGCGCCGCCGGCGAGCAGCAGGGCGGCCAGCAGGATTCTAGTCATGACTTCCTCCGACGACAAGCTTGGGCATGCGGATCGTCGGCTGGCCGTCGCTGACCGCCACGCTTTGCCCTTCCTTTCCGCAGATGCCGATGCCCCAGCCGATGTCCCAGCCCACGCGGTCGATGGAGCGCAGGGCGTCGGGGCCGACGCCGAGGAGGTTGGCGTCGCGCACGAGGTGCATGATCCGCCCGTCCTCGACGCGCCAGCCCTCGTCCACCTCGAAGACGAACTCGCCGCTCGCGGTGTCCACCTGGCCGCCGCCCATGCGCGTGACGAGCAGGCCGTTCTTCAGCTCCTTGACGATGCGGGCCGGGTCGTCCGTGCCGGGCGCGATGTAGAGGTTCGACATGCGCGGGATCGGCCGCGAGGCGAAGGACTCGCGGCGGCCGTGGCCGTTGGAGGGGCGGTCCTCGCGCAGGGCGGTCGCGCGGTCGTACAGGAAGTCGGTGAGGACGCCGTTCTTGACGAGCTCGGTCGCGCGCGCCGGCACGCCCTCGTCGTCGAAGGCGAACGAGCCGCGCTGGAACGGCAAGGTCGGATCGTCGATGACGGTAATAGTGTCCGGCGCGACGGCCTGGCCGAGTCGCCCGCGGTACGCGGGCGACGAACCCTCCTGCACGTGGTCCACCTCGAGCGAGTGGCCGATCGCCTCGTGGATGAAGGTGCCGCCGGCGGCCGCGGCGAGGACGACGGCCATCTCGCCGGCCTTGGCCTTCGGCGCGTCGAGCTTGGCGAGCGCGCGGGCCGCGGCGCGGCGCGCGGCCCGCAGCGCGGCGTCGTCGTCGAAGATCTCGTAGCCGCGCTGGGCGCCGAGGACCTCCATGCCGGTCTGCAGCATCCCGCCGCGTCCGGCGACGACGGAGATCGACAGGTTCGTGGAGACGCGGCTTTGCGCGCGGTCCGCGCCGTCGGAGGTGAGCACGCGCGTGTCCTTGCGGCGCTCGCTGTAGACGGCGGTCACCTGGCGCACGAGCGGGGAGAGCTCGCGGGCCGCGCGGTCGATCGCGCGCAGCAGCGCGAGCTTGCGCTCGAGCGGGATCGTCGCCGGGTCGAGCCGGCACGGGGACGCGGAGCTCTGCGCCGCCGCGAACGCGGGGCCGCGTCCGGGCGCGCCGGGCAGCAGGCGCTCGCGCAGGCGGGCCGCGGCGCCGGCCGAGGCGTCCTGTGCGCTGCCGAAGAAGGTTTCCACGCGCGGGCCGTCGCGCTTGAGCAGGCGCAGGCTCAGGCCGCGCTCGGCGCTGGCGCCGATGTCGCGGACCGCCGCGTCCTCGAGCCGCGCGGTCGACCACACGGACTCCTCGAAGAACACCTCGCCGAAATCGGTCCCGGACAGCGCCGGGCCGTAGGCGGCAGCCGCTTCGCCGAGCCTCACGCGTCCCTCTTGCGCGGCAAGGTCATCGTGACCGTCGCGCCCGCGCCGAGCTTGGAGCGCAGGACGGCGCTGCCCCCGTGGAGCTCGGCGACCTTGCGCACGAAGGCGAGGCCCAGGCCCATCCCGTCCTGCTGGCCGGTGAAATCCTTCTCGATCTGATGGAAGCGGGAGAACACGCGCTCGAGGTCCTCGGGCGGCACGCCCGGCCCGGTGTCGGCCACCGTCACCGCGGCCCAGTCGCCGGTGGCCTCGGCGCGGACGACGACGACCGGCGAGTGCTTCGCGTTGAACTTCACGGCGTTGTCGATGAGGTTCTTGAGCGCCTCGACGACCAGGCGCCGGTCGGCCTGGAGAAAGACGCCCGTCGCGGGCGCGTCCAGGATCGCGCCGCGCTCCTCGACCTTCTCCTTGAGCGCGCCGAACGCGCTCTTGACCGCCTCGTCGAGGGCGAACGGCTCGGGGCAGAGCTGGATGTCGGGGCTCTCGATCGTCGTGTAGCTCAGGAGCTTGTCGACGAGCTCGCTGACCTTGCCGCCCTGCGCGCGGATCGTCTTCACGGCCTTGGCCCACATCGGATGGGTGTCGGCGTCGACCTCGTCGGCGAGGATGTCGGCGAACCCGGTCACCGCCGCCAGCGGCGTGCGCAGCTTGTGGGAGATCAGGCTCAGGAAGGTGCGCTTGAGCAGCTCCTGGCGGTAGGTCTCGGTGCGGTCGCGGAAGATGAACAGGCGCCCGTCGCTGTCGCCGAGCGGCGCCCACGTCACGCGGCCTTCCAGCACGAGCATCGTGGGCTCTTTTCGCACCGCCGCGAAATCGAGCATGGGCTTGTCGCCGGTCAGCAGCTCTTTAAGCGAGGGGG
>JAHFCD010000366.1 GCA_023249695.1 Elusimicrobiota bacterium | reverse complement strand
TCCCATGAACAATTCTCACCCAGGTTTTCGCGAAGCGAAAACCCTGGCGCCGCAGGCGCCATATCGTGCAATCGCCCGGATTCAAAACCCCGTGAACTTGGAGAGGTCAGGCGCCGACGGCGCGGATCGCGTCGCGGCCCGACTCGCGGACCTCGTCGGGGACGTGGGGGAGGCCCAGCTCGTCGTGCGTGTGCCAGCGGATGTCATCGCTTTCGTCCGGGCGGTGGGCGTGGGCGCCGGGCTTCGCGCGGAGGTAGTAGATGAAGTCGATGTGGTGGTTGTGGCCGGGGATCTCTTCGATCTGGACGCGCTGGGGCTCATGCAGCGACTCGACGCGTCCGTTGCGCAGGACCGGCGCGCGCGGGGGCGCGATGAACTCGGCCTCGAGGCCGGTCTCCTCGAGCACCTCGCGCAGGACGCCCTCGTCGGTCGTCTCGCCGGGCTCGATGTGGCCTCCCGGAGGCAACCAGAGGCCGAGCTTCTTATGCTTGAGGAGGAGCGTGCGGCCGTCACGGACCAGATAGCCGGTCGCGACGAAGCAGTAACGGCGCGCGGGCGCGCTCACGACTTGGCTTGGTGGGAGGAATCGAATTTGCGGCGCGCGGCGATGCGCTTCATTTCCGTGGCGGCGGCCGGGTTCTCGTGGAGGACGAACTTGAAGTCGTCGGCGATCAAGGTGAACAGCAAGGTCGGCTCGGCGCAGACGACGGTGGCGGTGCGCGGCTCGTCGGAAATGAGCGAGATCTCGCCGAGGAAGTCCCCGGCCTTCAAGGCGGCGACCTTTTTCGAGAGGACGAGCCACTGCCTCAGGCGGATCTCGACGCTTCCCTGATAGATGATGTAGAACGCGTCGCCCTTCTGGCCCTGGGAGAAGACCGTCTCGCCCTTGTCGAACGAGAACAGCATGACCGCGGGCAGGATTTTTTCGAGCTGGCCGACGGTGAGCGGGGTGAAGAACTCGACCTTGCGCATCATGTGCGCCAGCAGCCCCAGCTCCGTCGCCCCGATCTCGAGTTTCTTCATGATTGTCACTTTACGCTTTTTTCAGCCTCAGCGATAGCGCAGGCGCGCGCCGAGGCCGAGGTACAGCGGCTCCCCGAGCGCCGGCAGGCCGCCCAGCTGCCAGGCCGTGTAGCGCCGGTCGAGGAAGTTCTCCGCGTCGAAATAGATCTCGAGGGCCGGCGTGAGCCGGCGCGAGATCTTGAAGTCCATGACGAGATGCTCGTCGAGGGGCTGCGTGTGCGTGTCGTTGCCCCAGCGGCGCGACAGCCATCGTCCCGTGAGCCGGGCCGTCGCGAGGCGCTCGTCGTCGAAGCCGATCGACAGCGCCGCGAAGTGCACGGGGATGTCGGGCAAGGTGTTGCCGACGGTCGCGGGGCTCGCGGCGTTGCCGCGGATCGTCGCGTTCGTGTAGGTGTAAGCGGGCTTCACGGACCAGCGGTCGCCGAGCCGCCACGGGGCCTCGAGGATGACGCCGCGCGACCGGACCGCGCCGATGTTCTTGGCCTGCTGAGTGCCCGGCGCGATCGTGACCGCGGCGATCGCGTCCGTGATCTCGTTCCAGAAAAAGGTCGCGCGCGTCAGGCCGCGTCCGAAGGCCCAGTCCCAGCCGAGCTCGGCGCCGAAGCGCGTGATCTCGGGGCCGAGGTCGGCGTTGGGCAGCTGGACCAGGCCCTGCGCGCGGGCGCCGCGGTAAAGGCTCTGGAGCGTGGGGGCCGTGAACGCGCGATAGACCGCCCCGCGCGCCGCGAAGGATTCCGCGAGCTGCCAGCGCGCGCCGAGCCGCGGGCTGAGGAAGGCGAACTCCTTGGACGGCAGCGCGGCGGCGCCGGCGGCGTCCTGCTGGATCGCGTCATGGTTGCGCCAGTAGTCGACGCGCGCGCTCGGCGTGATCGTGAGCCCCGGCGCGGGCTCGACGCTCGCCAGCGCGAAGACGCCGACGTTCGTCTGCTGGCCGCCGGAGCTCAGGCTCCTCTGGTAGACCCCGGTCGCGCTGTAGTCGTCCTCGTTGTTGCGGGCGTACACGCGGCGGACGTCGGCGCCGAGGGTGACCGACGAGGCGAGCGTCTCGAACGGGCGCGACCATTGCAGGCTCCCGCCGGCGTCGAGCGACGGCATGTAGCTGCGCACGAAGAGGAACTCGGCCGTGCGCGACGCGTTCACCGCGGAGTTCGAGGCGTCGAGCAGGTGCCGCCCCGCGAAAGCGGTCCCGCGGACCTCTCCGGAGGCGTCTGTCAGGAAGCGGAAGCCGCCGCCGGCCTCCAGCGAGTCTCGCGAGCTGAAGAAATGGTCGAGGCCGTGATTGCGGGATTCGCGGAAGGCGATCGCGCGCGCGAACCACAGCGGTCCGCCCGCTCCGCCCTCGAGCGAGGCCGCCTTCAGACGCGCCGACCAGCCGCGTGCGTCGGCGTCGCGGTCGATGGGGCCGCGCGCGGGGGGCTGCAGCCACTGATAGCCGCCGGTCTCGTAGCGGTCGTAGTCCAGGCTCACCCCGAATCGATGCAGGAAGGTCTCGCTGACGTAGGCGTTCAGGCGCTTCGTGCGGCGCGAGCCGTAGGAGACGTCGAGGTCCGCGGCGCGCTCGCCGGGAGCGCGCGTGAGGATGTTGATCACGCCGCTCATCGCTTCGGTGCCGTACAGGCTCGAGCTGCCGCCGCGCAGGATCTCGACGCGGTCGACGATCGCAGTCGGGGCCTTGCTCCAGTTGACCCAGCCGCCGAAACCGTCGGTCAGAGGCAGGCCGTCCATCAGCACGAGCGCGCGCGCGTTGCCGCCGGCGCCGAGCATCGAGACGCTCTGGAGCGCGGCGGGAATGACGTGGGAGCCGCCGGCTTTCACGTTGACCCCGGGTGCGAGGCGCACGACATCGTCGAGCGAGCGCGCCGGCGCGGCCTTCACGTCGGCGGACGTCAGGACGCTCACATGCGCCGTGGTCCGGCTCAGCGGCTGCGCGTAGCGCGAGGCCGTGACCACGAAGACGTCGAGGGGTCCGGGCGCGGGCGGCGCGGCCCGCAGGGGGAGCGCCGCCAGCAGCAGCGCCCAGGCCTTCATCGGGACGACCTCAGGCCCCGTCCCGGAAGATGATGACGCCGCCCGCGGGCGTTCCGTCGAGCGAGCGGATCGGCGTGGCGGTGACGCTGACGGGGACCCCGCCGGGGCGGCGTTCATTGCGCACGATCATCCGTTCGCCGTGCGTGCTCTCGCCGGCGATCGCGCGCGTCAACGGATGCTTCTCGGGGGCGTAGGGGGCGCCGCCTTGATCGAAGAAGGAGAGGTAGAAGCGGTTCGAATGCTCGGGGTCGTCGACCATGCCGAGACCGAGGATGCGCTCCGCGGCGGGATTGAACACGGTAAAACGCCCGCTGGCGGCGGCGACGACGACGCCGTCGCCGATGGCGTCGATGACGGCCTGGAGGCGGGCGCGATCGAGCTCGACGGCGGCCAGGGAGGAGAGGCGCGCGTCCATGTGCCGGTCGAAAATCAGGAGGACGATGAGCAGCAGCGCCATCCCCGTGAGC
>JAHFCD010000365.1 GCA_023249695.1 Elusimicrobiota bacterium | reverse complement strand
CTCGGGGCTTGAGGCGGCGCAGACCGACCTGGCCCACCGCCTCGCCTCGAAGGAAGTCGAGCTCCACGCGCGCGGCTTCGCCGCGCCCGCGGCTTCCGCCGCGCCGCCCGCTTCGGCCGCGCCGCCCGCTTCCGCCGCTCCACCCGCCGCCGCCGGCCCCGCCGTTCCGCCGAAGACGTTCTTGTCGCCGGCCTCGCCGCCGATTCCCGGTGGCCCGCCTCCCGTCGCGGCCGTGAAAGCCCCGCCTCCTCCAGAGGCCGCGACCGAGTGGCCGCAGCCGCCTCTCAGCGTCTCCGGCTTCCCGTCATTCGGCGGCGGCGCTCCGGCGCCCGGAAAGGCGCCTCCCGCCAAGGCCGCGGCCGTTCCGCCGCCGCCCGCCGCGCTTCCGGATATCCCGTCCTTCGCCGCCGATCGCGCGCAGCCGCCTCCTCCGGCGCTTCCGGAAGACGCGCCGCTCGCGGCGGCGCCCGTTCCCGAGGCCGCGCCGAAGCCTCTCTCGTTCGGCAAGCCGAAAACGTTCAAGGTCATTCCGACCATCAAGTCCTTCAAGGTCCTCGGCGTCGACGAAACCGTGGCGAGCGCGTCGTCGAACCCCGTTCCGGAGTTCCGGCTCGAGCCGATCGTCGAAACCCCGCCCCCCGCCCCGATTCCCGCCCCGATTCCCGTCCCGGTCCCGGCTCCGGCGCCCATCCAGGCGGCTCCGGCCGCGTTCCCGCCGCTGACGGATGTTCCCGACACCGCTCCGAACCCCTTCACGCTCGCCTCGCCGGTCCCGACTTTGCAGCCCGCCCCGGCGTTTCAGCCCGCGCCGATCACCAATCCCTTTACCTTGCCCTCGCGCCCGGAGGCGGCGACGCCGGCTCCGTCCTTCCCGCCGCCCAACACGCTCAGCCGTTCCCAGCCCGTTCCCGATCTCGACTCGGAGTCGGCGGGCTCGTCCGCCGACTCCGGAGCGCAGGCTCCGCCTCCGGCGACGATGGTTCGCTCCGGCGGCGCCGCCGCCGAACCGGCGGAGGCTCCCGCCGCGCGCTTCGCCAAGCCCGAGGCCGCGCCGCCGACGGGCGAGATCAAGAAGCCGGCGCGCAACAACAAGGCTTTCCTGATCGCCGGCGTCGTGCTCGTGACATTGCTGATCATCGTCGGCGTGATCTTCATGCGTCAGCCGAAGGACGACTTGAAGCAGATGACGACGCTCTCCGACGGCAAGGCGCCGCTGGGCCTTCCCACCGACGACGGATCCGTCGCGCCGCCGCCGATCGTCAAGCCCAAGGTCGCGGAGCCGGCGCCGCCCGCCGGCCCGTCGCCCGAGCATCTGGCCGCGATCGCCGAGGTCAAGGACTTCCCGCTCGACGGCGACCGCGGCACCGTCGGCCGCTGGCTCGAGTACTCCTACACCGCGAGCCCCGGCGCCGGCACCGAGGAATGGAGCGCGAACGCGGCGGGAGAGAGGACCTATCTCGTCGAGTATCGCCTCGTTCCGGGCGCGGCGGGGGGGAACGGCGCCTCGTATCTGTTCGAGGTCGATCCCAACGGGATCGTCATGGGAAAGAACGACGCGGCCCGCGAGATGCTCGCCGGCGGAGCGCCCGCCGGCTCGTCCAAGGGCGGCGGCAAGCGCGGGTCGCCCGAGGAGCAGTCCGCGATTTCCGAGGTCAAGGGCTTCCCGATCGACCGCGATCGCGGCACCGTCGGCCGCCTGCTCGACTCGTCCTATCCCGAGGCCGGCTCCGAGGCGTGGAGCGCGAGCTCGTCGGGGGACAACACCATGCTCGTCGAATACCGCGTGCCGCCCGACGGGTCGGGCGTCGTGTACCAATTCGAGGTCGATCCCAACGGGATCGTCATCGGCAAGAACGCCAAGACCCGGCGCATGCTCGCCGGCGGGGCCCCGGTTCCCTCGCCGAAGGCCAAGAAGAAGGCCTCGCGCAGGGCCCCGTCCCGGCGCCTCATCGCCCCCGAGCCGCCCAAAGACCTGCCCCAGCTGTCCCTGCCGGATTCAGGCGAGCTGCGCCCGCCCGCCGAGGATGACGGCACCTTCGGTCCGGATACCGTCAATTCGGGCATATAAGTCGTTTTCGTTCACTTCTTATTAATATGCCCGGTCTTGCGCCCGGCCTTGACAAAAATCGGCGTGGACCCTAACCTATAAGGGAATGGCCGCTACCCAACACGTCATCTCCCTCGGTCTGTCCCGGCGTCTCGCCGACTTCCTGGTCGAAGAGAAGCTCATTACGTCCGATAAGCTGAAGGAAGCCCTCGACGCGCAGAAAATGGGCGGAGAGAAGCTCGGCTCGCTCCTGATCGAGAAGGGCTTCATCGAAGAGGAAAAGCTCCTCCAATTCCTCGCCGAGAAGACCGGCATCTCCTACGTCTCTCTCGCCGACATCGGCGACATCTCCGAGGAGGCGATCGCCGCCGTCCCGGAATCCATCGCGCGCCAGAAGATGCTGATGCCCTTCAATAAGACGAAGGAGCGTCTCACCGTCGCGATCGCCGATCCGCTCGACGTGATGATCCTCGACGACCTCAAGATGCAGCTCGGCTGCGACGTCGTCGCCTGCCTCGCCTCCGAGGCCGAGATCTCGGCCGCGCACGAGAAATACTACAAGCAGGCCACCTCGCAGGAAGCCCTCGAGGACATCGTCAAGCAGTCCGCGGACAACGAGGCCGCGGCCGATGAGCTCGAGCAGGTCGAGGAAAAAGAGGAAAAAGCCGACAGCGGGCTCGTGAAGGCGGCCGAAGACGCGCCCGTCATCAAGATGGTGAACCTGATCATCGCCGGGGCGGTGAAGGCGCACGCCTCGGACATCCACATCGAGGCCTACTCGAAAGAGCTTCGCATCCGCTACCGGATCGACGGCGTCCTGCACGAGCAGCCGTCGCCGCCCAAAAAATTCCACTCCGCGATCTGCGCGCGCGTCAAGATCATGTCGAACCTCAACATCGCCGAGCGGCGCGTGCCCCAGGACGGGCGCATGCGCCTCAAGCTCGAGGGCAAGGAGATCGACATGCGCGTGTCGGTCCTGCCCTGCGCGCCCGGCGAGAAAATCGTCACCCGTATTTTGGACTCGTCGGGACTCAAGGTCAACATGACCCAGCTCGGATTTGAACCGGAAGCCATGGCGGTCTTTAAAAAGGCCATGGAGGCGCCCTACGGCGTCGCCCTCGTCACCGGCCCGACCGGCTCCGGCAAGTCGACGACCCTTTACTCGGCCCTCTCCAACCTCAACACACCCGACTGCAACATCATGACGGCGGAGGACCCCGTCGAGTACCAGCTCATGGGTATTAATCAGGTCCAGATCAACAACCAGGTCGGCCTGACCTTCGCCGCGGCGCTGCGCTCCTTCCTGCGCCAGGACCCCGACGTCATCATGGTCGGCGAGATCCGCGACCAGGAGACGGCGCAGATCGCGATCAACGCGGCGCTCACCGGCCATTTGGTTTTCTCGACCTTGCACACCAACGACACGTCGCAGACGATCACGCGCCTGGGCATGATGGGCGTGGAGCCCTTCCTTGTCAGC
>JAHFCD010000364.1 GCA_023249695.1 Elusimicrobiota bacterium | reverse complement strand
TGCATCGAGCCCCCAAGCGCTGCATCTATGGGCAACGGCATTGATCAGACATCGACCAACGATCATCTGCAACGGCAAGCGATATCAATAAAATCTCAACAGATTAAACTTACCCAACCCCGGATTGTAAGTAGCTCTACGAAGATCGTCGCCGAAGGCGACGATCCTGGCCGCCCCCCGCGGGGGCGGCCATTCCGTTGGGGGGCGATGCCGTTTCCCGCGCTGAGCGCCCGACTACTTGCTCAGGCTCCTAGCCCGCCTCAGTTCGACTGGAGCGTGCCCACGATGTCGATCAGGGTCCGCAGGATTTCGCGCTTGCAGATCTTCGCCTGGGTGAACACCTTCTCGCCCTTGGAGGTCGGAGCCCATGTCGTCTCGTCGAAGAGCTCCGCGCGCGGGGTGCCGAGCGGAAGCGACACGAGAAAGCTCGTCACGATGAGGCGCCGCTCGAGATCGTCGCGCTTGTCGTCGCAGGGCATGCCGCCGCACTGGACCTTGAGGAAGTGGCCTTCCGCGTCGGGCTCGCTGAGCGCGAAGGCGACCGCTCCCGGAAAAAAACGCTCGTTCATCGCGGCCTCGACCTCGGTCTTGGCGATCCGCGCGTTCGACTGGAAGGCTTCGCGCACGAGCTTCCAGCACCGCTTTTGAACGAGGCACTCGCACGCCCCGCGCGGCGCGAGGTGGACGACGGCGCGCGCGGGGGGCTCGCCGGCGCGCGCGGAGACGGCGAGCGTCAGGACGGCGGCCGTCAGCATCCCCCGGAATTTTCTCATCATCAAACCCTCAAGCGCGACGTCAAAAAAGCCCAGGCGAACAGGGCGCGGGACGGCCAGTCGATCGCGGCGGAGAATATCCCGGCCGCCCGGGCCTCGTTGAGATCGGCGCCGAGGGCCGCGACGAGCAGCAGCGCCCCCGCCGCGCGCCACAGCGCCGCGGCCGTGGCGGGGCGGGAGCCCGGCACGGGAAAAAGATCGGCGTGGCCGCGTTCGCGCCACAGCCGCCAGAAAAGGCCGCCGGCGCCGAGGGTCCACGCCCCGACGAAGAAGTACAGCAGCACGCCGGGAAGCTCCACGGCCGCGCAGGCGCGGGCGACGAGGCGCGCGCCGGGGAGCCAGACGGCGAACGCGGCGAGGCACCAGACCCAGCGCTCACGGCCCCGCTCGGCCTCGTCCTCCGACTCGGAACACCGCCACGCGTCGCGCGCGAGGGTCCACGCGGCGCCGGCGAAGAGAAGGTCGGCGAGGAGCCAGGATGGGCCCAGCATGCGATCGGCCCGGTAAAAATTGAAGGAGGTCTTCGCGCCGTAGACGGCCGCGGCCGCGCCGAGGCAGAAGATGAGGAAAACCATGGTCAGCAGGCCCATCTCGGCGGGCTCCTCCTCGCCGCGGGGCACCAGGCGGTCGGCGACGTGGAGGGCGAGAAGCGCGACCATCCCTCCGTCGAAGGCCGCGCCGACGGTCCCCAGCCAGTCGATGCCGAACGGGTGGAAGCCGTGCTGGAGATCCTTGGCGTAGATCCCGCCGTAGAGCATGGCCATCGCGGCGCCGGCGAGGAAGACCGTGCCGTCCTCGATGCGCCGCCGCGCGCGGCCCGCCTCGAGCAGGATGAACAGCCACAGATACGGGAAGACGAAATGCCACGGGCCGATGGCGTCCCAGCCGAGCCGCGCGACGTCGCCGCTGATGAGCAGCGCCAGCGCCGCCGCGGCGAGCGCTCGCGCGAGCATCCGGGGTTAGGGCCTCACGGCGACGGCGTCGATCTCGACGCCGGCGCCCTTGGGAAGCGCCGACACCTGCACGGTCGCGCGCGCCGGGAAAGGCGCTCGGAACCGCTTCGCGTAGACCGCGTTCATCTCCGCGAACTTCCCGAGGTCGGTCATGTACACCGTGGTCTTCACCACCGCGTCCATCGTCAGGCCGCCGGCCAGGAGAACCTCGAGCACGTTGCTCAGGCACTGCTCCGTCTGCTCGGCGACGGTCCCCTCCACGAGCGTGCCGTCCGCCCGCAAGGGCGTCTGCCCCGAGACGAAGAGCAGCTCGCCCACGGCGATCCCCTGCGAGTACGGCCCGATCGCCGCCGGCGCCTTCGGCGTGATGACCGGCTGGATCTTCTTATCGCTCATTTCAGCGCTTCGAGCAGCTTCTTGTTGGTCTTGTGCACGCGCATCATCTCCGTCAGCGCCTTGATCGCCTCGATGTCGCCCATGCCCGCCACGAGGCGGCGCAGCTTGTAGACGCCCTCGAGGTACTCCGGGGTGAACAGCTTCTCTTCCTTGCGGGTGCCGCTGTCGCGGACCTTCAGCGCCGGGAAGATACGCTGCTCGGCGGCCTGACGGTAGAGCACCAGCTCCATGTTGCCCGTCCCCTTGAACTCCTGGAAGATGATGTCGTCCATCTTCGAGCCCGTGTCGACGAGGATCGTCGCGAGGATCGTCAGCGAGCCCGCGCCCTCGAGCTTGCGCGCCGCGCCGAAGAAGCGGCGCGGAATCTCCATCGCGCGCGAGTCGAGGCCGCCGGACATCGTCCGGGACCCGGTCGCGAACTGGTTGTACACGCGCGCCAGGCGCGTGAGCGAGTCGAGCAGGATGAAGACGTCCTCCCCCTCGACGACCTTCTGGAGCGCCGTGCGGAACAGGTCCTCGGCGAGCCGCTTGTGCTTGTCGTAGGACTGGTCCGACGAGGACGCCCACACCTCGGCGGGCACGGAGCGCTTGAAGTCCGTGACCTCCTCGGGGCGCTCGTCGATGAGCAGGCAGTACTGGCGGATCTTCGGGTCGATCTCGTGGACCGCGTTCGAGATCTGCTTCAGGAACGTGGTCTTGCCGGCTTTCGGAGGCGCGACGATGAGGCCGCGCGTGCCCTTGCCGATCGGAGAGAGCAGGTCGAGCGCGCGCATCGACGGATCGGTGGAGCCCTTCTCGAGCTGAAGCCACTCGAAGGGATCGACCGGCGTCTTCGCCGCGAACTGCTGCTCGACGTCGGATTTCACCGGCGCCTGGGGCACCTGGGGAGAACGGGGTCCGCCTCCGTTCTGTCCGCCGTGGCGCTGGCCATGCTGGCCCTGCGAGCCGCCGCCGTGACGCTGGCCGTGCTGCTGCTGGCCGCCCTGTTGGCTCTGCGAGCCGCCCTGCGAGCCGCTGCGGCCGCGTCCGCCGCGGCGGCGCCGCCGCCGGCGTCCTTGACCGTCGCCGCCGCCGGGCTGGCCGCCCTGTTGGCTCTGCGAGCCGCCCTGCGAGCCGGCTTGGCCGCCGCCCTGGGACTGCTGACGAGGCGCCTGATCGCCGCTGCCTCCGCTCGGAGGGTTGCTGCCCGCTCCTCCGCCTTGTCCCGTCGTCTCTTCATTCATCATCTCATTATCCTCTCGAATTTTCTGCGCGCGCCCACATCTCTTCGGCCCCGGGAAATTCCCCGGGCCAGCTTCCATCCAGCGACTTCAGCGCGTGGCCCAAAAACACCGCCGTCGCGGGAAGCACTTCCTCGGCGCGCCGGCCGGGGCGCGTCGCCTCGGCGAATACGTGGCCCCACGGCAGACCC
>JAHFCD010000363.1 GCA_023249695.1 Elusimicrobiota bacterium | reverse complement strand
AGCCAGCGCGGCGCCATCCACAGCAGGACGCCGATGCCCGCGAACATCGCGAGCATGGGCCACAGCGCCGCCGGGAACGAGAGGGCGCTCGAGACCGCGCCGATGGACGCGTAGCCGAAGGCCGCCGCGATGGCGGATAGCGCCGAGCGCAGGCCGAGAAGCTCGCCGGTGTGCTGGGCGTCGGCCTTGGCTTCGCGCTGGACGACGGTGTCGATCGTGATCTTGTTCGGGACGTTGACCAGGCCGATGATCAGGATGCCGAGGAGCAGCGCCCGGAAGTTGCCCCAGAACGCGAGCGGCAGCGCGAGGGAGGAGAGGCCGATGAACGCGTAGCGCATCCAACCGCGGTCGCTCAGGCGCGTGGACACGGCGTAGAGCCCACCCGCGATCGCCATGCCGGCGGCGGCCATCGCGAGGCTCGCCGGGAAGAGATACAGGCCGAGCCACGCGCCGAGCGATATCAGAACGGTCGTGCGAACGACCGTGTTCCAGCGGCCGGGCAGGTTCAGCATCGTCGAGCCCGCCAGGAGCTGACCGAAGAACAGCGAGCCCTGCAGCTGGCCCTGCATCAGCCCGCCACCCTTGAGATCACGGGACGCGAAAGGGATCAGGATCGAGCCGACCGGGAACACGACGAACGCGTACGCCATGCTCAGGAGCGTGCCGGTGCGCAGGACCGGATTTTTCCACAGCCGCGCCAGCCCCTTCGACGTGGCGATCAGGCCGATCAGCGCCGCGCCGACGAGCGCGAGCGCCGCGAACTGCGGGGCGACGGCGCGCAGGGCCAGGTACAGCGCCCCGCCGGCGGCGAGCGCGGCGGTCCAGATCGCCAGGTTCCGGCGTCGGTCCGAGGAGGCCGCGTCGGCGTCGGCGCTCGTGGGCTTCGCGGCGGCGGGCTTGGCGAGCGCAACGTTCGGGATCGTGAGCCACTGGATGAGGCCGCCCGCCGCGGCCAGGGCCGCGCTGATGACGAACATCCCGGACAGTCCGTGAAGGACGCCGAACGCGGAGGCCAGGGAGTCCACCCAGCTCCCCGCCAGAAGGAAGGTGCCCAGGAGAACGCTCAGGCCGATGTAGTTGAGATTGGCGGCGGCGTTGAGGACCGGCAGACGCTTCGGGTCCGAGCCGGCCAGCGCGGGGAGAATCTTGTCCTCGGCGACGAGCGAGCTGGCCACGTTCCAGCTGGTGAGCAGGGCGACCACGAGCAGGGGCCAGAAGCCGGCCGTATGGGTCAGGACCAGCACCGGGATCGCGAGCGCCATGACGACGCGCATCACGCCGTTGAGCGCGAACATGTTGCGGAAGCTCAGGCGGTCGGCGACGAGGCCGCTCAGCGGCGCCAGCAGGATGGCGGCGACGGCGCCCAGCGACATCAGGTCGGTGTAGCCCTGGGAGCCGACGAGGGCCTGGGCGAGCATCGGGTAGGAGAAGACCCCGGCGAGGATAAAGCCCGTGAGATACAGGCTGCGGCCGACGAGCCAGCCGGTCAGCGCCTTCTTGCGCGTCGCGTCGTCGAGGGATTCGACGGTCCGGCCGGACGAGGCGTGCTGGACGTCGTCCACGCGGGTGGCCAGCCGCAGCAGGCCGTTGTAGAACTTCCACTCCGCGCGCTTGAGAGCCGTGGGCTCCGAGGGCGGCGCGCGATCCGTCGCGGCGCCGGGCGGGCTCAGGCTGCGCTCCAGCTCCGCGTCCGGGCTGATCACGAGGAAGCGGTCGTGGTGCATGCCGAGAAGCATCGCGCGGGAAGGCATGAAGCCGAAATCGGCGCCGTTGACCGGATGAGCCTTCGACTCGGGGTTCAGGCCCCAGCGGCGCTCGACGCGCTCGATGAAGGCGGGCACGCGGCGCGAGCCGCCGCTGGCGGTCAGCACATGAAGGTCGAAATCGCTGGTCGGCGTGGCGGCGCCGGTCGCAAAGCTTCCGAGCAGCACCACGCCGACGACGCGGTCGGAGGAGGCGGCGTCTTCTTCGGCGATGGTCTGCGCGATCACGGCGCGGAAGGCGTCCAGGACCCGCTGCGCTCCGTCGTTCTGGAACTCGGCGGCTCCGGCGTTGACCTCCGGCCCCATCAGCTTGTCGAAGTGCGCCTTCATGTCGCCGGCCGGGAGGATCGAGGCGCCGTGCAGCGCCTTGCGGATGTGCTTGCGCAGATTGCTCGAGCTGCGCATCGGGTTATACAGGACCGCGCGGTCCAGGAAGGCGACGAAGGCGGGGCGCGCCTCGGCGGCGCCCGCGACGGAGAAGTAGCGATCGAAGAGCTTGAGCGCCTCGCCTCTCACGTACTGATCCGAGCCGGAGCGCGAGCCCACCGTGCGGACTCCTCCGATCATGCCCATCATGCGCGAGTCGACGAAGAAGCCGCGGGCGTCGGCGACCGACGCCCGGCCCGCGGCCGCGGCCGGCGCGGCGGCTCGCAGCACGCGATACTCACGCCAGTTATCGACGTTGACCTCGAGAAAATAGTGGCGCAGGGAGCTGAGCCACAGCCGGATCTCGTGGAGCGGCGAGCGAAGCGTGTCCGTCGGGGTTTCGGGCGCCGGAACGACCGGCTTCGAGGCGACGGAGAGCAGGACGCTGCGCGACGCCGCCGGACCCGAAGCGCCCAGCACGACGAGGTTCTTGCGGCGGGGATCGCCGGTGCCGCCGACCGAGTAGGTCCGCGCTCCGGGGACGCCTTTCTCCATCTCGGCGTCGTTGCCGTTGCCCTGATCGGCGAGCTCGCGGCCGCCGACCCGCGCGCCGAGCCGCGTCAGCCAGGAGGACTTCTCCGCCGCGCGCGGCGCGTACATACCGTCGCCGAGAATGACGATGTCCTTGGGCGCGAGGCCGCGCGCCCGGGCGATGAAGCGCGACGCGTTGGCCTTCGTGTTGACGGACACCACGAGGTAGGGATTGTTGGCCGGGTCCTTCGCCATGCGCGCGCGGACGCTCAGAGCGCTGCCGCGCGCGGCGAGCTCCTTCTGGAAGACCTCGCCGGCGGCGCGGACCTGCTCCCAGGTGGAGCCGACCTTGAGCTTGAGCGTGTAGGTGTACGGGCGCAGGACCGGCTCGGCACCCTCGGACAGGAGCTTCATCACCGCGTCGCCGGCGGCGGAGATGACGGCCTTGGCGTCGTCGGTCATCGCGGGCGCTTCGTAGACGAGCACGGGAGCGCCCGCGTCATCGTAGCGGTACACGCGGCCGCCCGCGTCGACGGCGACGTACATGCCGGCGCGGGCCGCGACGGGCAGGCTCGACAACGACTCGAGCACGGATTCCGGGCGGTCGCTGATCACGTCCACGGTCTTGCCGGCGGCCCTCACGGCCTGCACGGCCTGCACCATGTCGGGGGAGAGCTTATTGTCGAACGCGGCGTTGGAGTCGGCGAGCGTCTCGTCGTAATCGGAGAACACGGCCCTCTTGTCGGAGGCCGCCGCGACGGCGCCGTCCGTCATGTCGGGGCCGGCGGGGCGCAAGGAGTGGACTTCTCCGGTGAGGACCGCCACCATGCGCAGCATGAAGCGATGCGCGCGGTAGCCGACCGGGGAGTCGATGGG
>JAHFCD010000007.1:7870-13936 GCA_023249695.1 Elusimicrobiota bacterium | reverse complement strand
CTTGTCGATGACGATGCGCTTGGCCCGGCCGAGCATGTCGAGGCCGACCTTCTCGAGCTTGTGGCCGAGCTCTTCGGAGATGACCTGGCCCTTCGTGAGAACCGCGATGTCCTGCAGCATCTCCTTGCGGCGGTCGCCGAAGCCCGGGGCCTTGACGGCCGCGCACTTCAGGGTTCCGCGAAGCTTGTTGACGACGAGCGTCGCCAGAGCCTCACCCTCGACGTCCTCGGCGAGGATCAGGAAGGGCTTGCCCGTCTGCACGATCTTCTCGAGCACCGGAAGAATGTCGTTCATCGCGGAGATCTTCTTCTCCGTGATGATGATGTAGGCGTCCTCGAGGACGGTCTCGAGGCGCTCGGTGTCGGTGACGAAGTAGGGCGAGATGTAGCCGCGGTCGAACTGCATGCCCTCGACGACTTCGAGAGTCGTCTCGGAGGACTTGCCTTCCTCAACCGTGATCACGCCTTCGTGGCCGACCTTTTCCATGGCCTGGGCGATCATGTTGCCGATCTCGACGTCGTTGGCCGAGATGGTCGCGACCTGGGCCTTCTCTTCCTTGGTCTTGACCGGGCGGGAGTTCTTCTTGAGCTCCTTGACGACGAGCTCGAGAGCCTTGTGCATGCCGCGCTGGATGGACTTGGCGTTGGCGCCCGCGGTGATGTTGCGGATGCCCTCGTTGAGCAGCGACTGCGTCAGGATGATCGCGGTCGTCGTGCCGTCGCCGGCGACGTCGTTGGTCTTCGTCGCGACTTCCTTGACGAGCTGGGCGCCCATGTTCTCGTAGGGGTCCTGGAGCTCGATCTCCTTGGCGATGGTCACGCCGTCATCGATGATGACGGGCGAGCCGAACTTCTTCTCGAGGACCACCGAGCGGCCCTTGGGGCCGAGGGTGACCTTCGTGGCGTTGGCGAGCTTGTCCACGCCGTCCTTCATCTTCTTGCGAGCGTCGTCCGCGAAAATAATCTGCTTAGCCATGATTTTTATCTATCTCCTATATATAGTGGTGATTACTTCAGGATGCCGAGGATGTCGTCCTGGTGCATGATGAGATAATCCTCATCGTCCAGCTTGATCTCGGAGCCCGAGTACTTGCCGTACAGGATCTTGTCGCCGACCTTGACGTCGAGGGCGATCACCTTGCCGTCTTCCGTCGTCTTGCCCTTGCCGCACGCCGCGATGATGCCTTCCTGCGGCTTTTCCTTCGCGGAGTCGGGGATGATGATCCCGCCGCGCTTGGTTTCCTTCGCTTCCGCGGGCTTGACGAGCACACGGTCGCCGAGGGGCTGGATCTTCACTTTCGAGAGAGTCGCTTCGGCCATCTGAATTACCTCCGGGTATCTTGACGTCTAAATTACGATAGTCGAGTTTACTGGCACTCTCAACCACCTAGTGCTAATTATAACACGATCGGTTGAAAGTTGTCAATCAAAAGCTTCGACTGCCAGTTAACGCCGGGCTCATGCGGGGCGGGGGCGGCGGCTTAATGTCCGTCGGGGACGGCGGGATTGACCCGCCTCGGGGGTAGAGGGAACCATAGCGGCATGGTTCCCACCAACCCCACGCCCCTCGGGACATTAAGCCGCCGCCCCTTTCCATTAACCCGGGGTTGACTGTCGCTGCGCGTGCTGCTGGTTCGCGCCGCGCTTTCGCGCGGCGCGGAGGAGCGGGGGTGCGGAGGCGCGAGCGTCGCCGGCAGTGGATAGGGGGCGAAGGAATGATGTCCGGAGGGGCATGGGGTCGCCGCGTTCGATTTGTGCCGTGGAAAGCGGTCGATCCCGAGCGAGGCTCAATGCCGAGCGTCCCCGACGGACATCAATCCTTCGCCCCGCCCGCGTCAGCCGGCGGCGTTCAGCCCGAAGCCGTTATTGTGATTGGCCGGGGAAGACCTTCCTTAGAAAGCCCATGAGGGCTTCGTGAGCCTTCGGGGGCTCGGCCGGGAAGTGGGGCTCGATGTAGGGCGGAGGCGGCGGCGGGTCGTCGTTGGTGTAGGTGGACGGAGTGCCTTTGGCGGCGGGCTCAGCCGGCGCCTCGCCGGCGGGCTCGGCCGTCTTGAGCTCGGGAACGGAGAGAACCTTGGCCGCGATGGGCTCGACGGCTTGCGGCGACGCCGGGAGGGCCGTCACGGCCGGGGCGGGAGGCGAGACGATCGGGGCGACGGCCTCCGGGGGCGGAGGCGGCGGCACGGCGCGGACGGAGGCGGGCGCGGCGGGCTTGAGGATCGCGGGAGGCGGGCACAGGCGGTTGAGGTCCTCCTCCAGGCGGCGGATGACGCCCAGGGCCTTGGCCAGGGAGAGCTCTTTTTCCGAGAGATCGTGGGACAGCTTGTCCACCAAGCGGTTGCGGATGCCGAGGTCCGTTTCGGTCTCCGTAACGCGGCGCTTGGCGCCGTCCAGGTCCCCCCGCATGCGCTCGAAGGTCATGCGCATCTCGTTGTACTGCGCGTCGCGCGCGGTGAGGTTCGCCTGAAGCTGGGCCAGGGTGGCCTGATCTTTTTTCTGGGATTCCTCGAGCTCGGCGATCCGCGGGATGCGGATCTCGAGCATGGTGGCGGTCTCGCGGGCGGCGGCCAGCTCCTGCTTGAGGGCGCTGAGCTGTCGCTGGAGGGAGCCGATCAGGGATTTTTCCTCGCGGCGCGTCTCGAGCTCCTTCATCAGGTCGGCGACGTGGGAGAACAGACGGGTGCTGGCGGTGTCGAGCAGCGCGTCCACCTCGTTGGCGGTCGGCGGCGCCCCCAGGGGCGAGGGCGGAGGAAGGGCCGCCTGGTGCGCCTCGATGGCGCGAATGATGTCCTCGAATTCGCCGGCGCGGCGCCAGTTCTTCTCGGCGATTTCCCCTTCTCCGGGGCAGACCAAGGTGGTCTGGGTGAAGCCGGGCAGCGCCGCGAGGGCCGCGGGCTCGTAGCTGCCGGGGACTTCCCCCTTCATGTAGGTCCAATATTTCATTGAGGCTCTCCGGACGGGGGTTCGGCGAAGGTATCCTGGATGCGGTGAAATCGCGCGAGGAATTCGCGCATTTCCGTGCGCAGAATCTGGACGTCCTGGTCGGTCAAGGTTTTGGCCTGGAGCAGGCGTTCGTTGGAGGCCGCGGCCTGGCGGCGCAGCTCGGAGATGCTGCCGGAAAGTTCCGCGCCCTTATTGCGGGTCGCCGTGAGCTCGGGCTCCATATCGTTGATGCGGCGTCGAGCCTCGAAGAGGGCCTTCTCGGCGTCGGCGCGGCGGTCGCGCTCAAGCGAGAGGTCGGCCTCCCGGGCGAGCTCGCGGGCCTCGCGGCGGGCCAGCTCGGCGCGGGCGGACTCGAGCTCGCCCGTCAGGCGGGCGTTTTCGAGCTCGACGGAGCGGCGCGCGGAATCCGATTCCAGGGCGGCTCCTTCATAGGCCGAGGAGGCCTCGGACAGGCGGCGCTCGAACTCGGTGACGAGGCCCGCCAGGGTTTCGATCTTGGCGCGCAGGCCCTCGTTCTCGCGCGCCAAGGCCTCGACCCTCGCCGTGGTCACGGTGCGTCCCTTGGGGGCGGGCTCGGGCTCGGCCTCGACGCGAGAGGCGGTGTCCCGGATCGGTTCGAGGCGAGGGTAGCCCTGCCAACGCAGGTCCCCCAGCCAGTCGTTCAAATCCTTGTTTGGCGGCATTCCTCCAGAGGATAGGTCGCCGCTGTTACAATTTCAAGGCTATTTGCTAGATTTTCGGGGTGAGCGACCGCCCCCTGGTTCTGATCATCGACGACGAGCACGATTTTCGCGCGATTTGCGCCCACGTGCTCGACCGCGGCGGCTACGACACCGTGACCGCCGAAAACGGCGAGACCGGGCTGGCCAAGTTCACGGAGCGCAAGCCCGCCCTCGTCGTCCTCGACGGCAACCTGCCCGATCTCGACGGCATCGAGGTGTGCCGCCGCCTGCGCAAGCTTCCGGGCGGCGAGAAGGTCCCGGTCTTGATGTGCACCGTGCGCTCGGCCGTGGTCTCCATTCAGAACGGCCTCGACGCCGGCGTGACGGACTACGTCCTCAAGCCCTTCGAGATGGAAGACCTGATCGAGCGCGTCCGCAGCGCGCTCGAAAAGGCGGGTCGTTGAAGGCGAAGCTCGCGGTCGTCGACGACGACGACGAGATGCTGGCGCTTCTGGCGCTGGTCCTGGGCAAGAGCGGCTTCGACGTGAAGACCTATGCCACCCCGGGACGCTTTCTCGACTCGCTGGCCAAGGCCGTGCCCGACCTGACCGTCCTCGACATGCAGCTTCCGGGCATTCACGGCCGGGACGTGATCCGCGTCCTGCGCGAGAACGCGGCCACGAAGCGGATGCCGATCGTGGCCATCACCGCCTCGGAGCGCGGCACGCCCGACGTGATCAAGGGCCTCGAGCTCGGCGCCGACGAGTACATGGGCAAGCCGCTCGACATGGAGTTGTTCGTCGTGCGCATCGAGGCGCTCCTGCGCCGGACGCCCAAGGCCTCCGCGCCGCCGCCGTCGGAGAGCCTGCGCTACGGCGCGATGACGGTGACCCTCGACGAGCACCGCGTGGACGTCGGGGGCAAGGCGGTGGTTCTGACGCATCTCGAGTTCAAGCTCCTCGTTTATTTCCTGCGCCATCCCCAGCGCGTCGTCACCCGCGGCATGCTGCTCGAAAAAGTCTGGGACACCGAGCCCGACATGTCCACGCGCACGGTGGACAAGCACGTGGAGACCCTGCGCAAGAAGCTTCCCGCCTTCGGCGCCGGCTTGGAGACCGTGATCCGAGTCGGCTACCTCTTCCGGCCTTAAGCCGGACGAGCCTTCCCCCCGCCCGGCCCTTCGCTTTTTCGCGCGAAATGTGGCGACATATATATTGCGCACATGGCGCGGATAACGTATACTGGCGCTCGATGCGGCCGACCATCCTGGGAACTGGGGCGTACAAGGCGCTGCGCGAGGAGATCCGAAGCTCCCGCCAGGCGCGTCAGCAGCACCGCCTCCACGCCGTCATGCTCGTGGCCGGCGGCATGAGCTGCCGCGCCGTGGCGCGGCTGCTCGGGGACTCGCCGCGGGCGATCGGGTATTGGGTTATACGCTATAGAGCGTATAAAAACAAAGGATTATTTGACTCGTCACCTCCGGGGCGCCCTTCGCGTTTGACCGCGGAACAGCAGGTGGAGCTGCGCTTGGCGGTCGCCGCCGCGCCCGACGGCATCGGCTGGAACGGCGAGGCGGTCCGCGAATTCGTCCTGCGGCGCTGGGGCGTGGTGCTGGGCGTGCGCCAGGCGCAGCGCCTGCTCGCGCGGGCGCGCGGGGGTCACGCGAAATGAATGAGCAATTTATTATGTCGCCTCTGATAAGGCTTCACGGGTCCGTAACAACGATTTCGTACCAATAAGGGACACTTGGCCAGCAACGGAAATGCGTGCGATTGATTGATGTTTTGCGACAAGGCGTCCTCTCCCTCCTCGGCTTGAAGGCCGGGGAGGTTTTTCTGTCCGTACGCGCGCGCGCGTACGCGCGTAAAGTCTTAATAGCATCGGCGCTGCTCGCCGTTGGAGCCTCGTCCGCGCGAGCCGTCGACTGCAACGGCGTGCCCGGCGTCGTCAAGACGGTGCGCCAGTCCGGCGCCGCCGACTATGCCAGCATCCAGGCCGCCGTCGACGCCGCCTTCGCCGCAAAGCCGCTGGGCGACAACTGGTGCATCAATGTCGACAGCTCGACCTACAGCGAGCAGGTGACCGTGGAGGGTATCACGTTCACCTACAGCACCAACACCCTCACCATCCAAAGCGACCCGGCCCTCGTCAGCACGTTTACGACGTTGACCCCCCCCGTCGCCTCGACGGCGGCCTTCCGGGTGCTGAACTCGAGCGTCAACCTCTTCAACCTCGCGGTGGTGTCGACGAACTCCGTGCCCTACGGCGTGTGGGCGTCCTCGGCCTATGTCGCGTTGTCGAGCGTGTCGATCAGCACGAGCGGAGATCTCGGCATCTACACGGCGGGCGTGAGCCTCAGCTCCTGGAGCGTGATCTCGTACAGCTCGGTGACGGTCTGGCTCGCCGACGGCATCCGGCTCGAGGCCAGCACCCGGACCGTCGTGTCCTACAGCACGGCGGTC
>JAHFCD010000007.1:5315-7860 GCA_023249695.1 Elusimicrobiota bacterium | reverse complement strand
TTCGAGAACCCGCTCGGGTGGGCGGCGCGCCTGGAGGTCGGCTCCGACGCCAACGCCATCAGCCTGAGCACCATGATCTCCGGCGGCGGAGCCTCCTACGCGCTGTACCTGCTGGTCGCGGACAGCAACACTGTGACGCAATCCTACATGCAGAGCCTGTCCGGCTTCGGCGCGTATTTGGCGAGCGGCTCCGACTACAACACCATCAGCCAGAGCACGATGGTCTCCGACGGCAACGGCTATTACGGCCTCTACGTCAATGCCTCCGACAGCAACACGATCACGGCCTCCTACATCCAAAACCTGACGGGGAACGCCGCCACGCTCGAAAACGGATCCGATTACAACACCATCAATTTGAGCACCGTCGTCACGAACGCCGGGACGACCCACAGGGCGCTCTATATTTACAACTCCGTCCATAACTCGGTGACGGGGTCCTACATACAGAACTTGACGGGCGACGGCGTCACCTTGGAGTTCGCGAATTACACGACCATCAGCCAGAGCACCGTGGGCACCAACTCCTCGGGCTTCAAGGCGCTCTATTTCTACTCCTCCGACAGCGTCACGGTGACCGGCTCCTATATCCAGAATCTGGACGGCTTCGCCGTCAACCTGGACAACGGCTCCGACTACAACACCTTCAGCCTCAGCACCATCACCGCCGCCGGCGGTAGCGGCTACGCGTTTTACCTGCAGCAATCCGACCGGAACCTGTTGACGGGCTCGTATGTTTACAGCCCGGGGGCCTTCGCCGTTTTCCTGCAGTCGGGCTCCGATTTCAACACCATCACCCAAAGCACGATGGTCTCCGGTTCCTCGGGCTTCTTCGGCCTTATTTTCGACAGCAACTGCGACAGCAACACGGTGACCGGATCCTACATCCAGAACCTGGCGGGGGTCGCCGCAAAAATCGAGAACGGCTCCGACGACAACACGATCAGCCTGAGCACCATCGTCGCCAATTCGAGCGGCTCGGGCGCCTATGCCCTGTACATCAACGGCGCCGACCGCAACAAGGTGTCGGGCTCCTACCTGTCGAATCCGTCGGGTCATAGCGTCGGCCTGGACGGCGGCGCCGATTACAACACGATCATCGGCAGCACGATGACCTCGGAGGCTACGACGGCCAACCGTTTTGCCCTCTCCATCACCGCGTCCTCCTCCAACACCATCCTGAACTCCTACATCCAGGGCTCGACGGCGGCCGTCATCTCCGGCTCGACCGGCACGGTCATCGGCGGCACCGTGATCGTGGCCACGAACACCACCGGCAACGCCCTGACGCTCTCCGACGGCAGCGTCTATTTGACCTTGACGACCTCGACCGTGCGCGGCGGCGCCATGGGCGCCGGAATCTTCCTGAGCCAGGACAACTCGGGCCTGATCGTGCTGACGAGCGACACGATCAGCGGCGGACGCTGGGGCGTGTCGATCGCCACGATGAACTGCGGCGGGACGTGCGCCGGGACCCTCTCGATCTCGAGCATGATCATCTCCGGCCCCTTGACGGCCGGGGCCACGGCGATCAATTTCACGGGAGGCGCGTTCCTCTCGACCTTCTCGTTCGTGCGCTTCTCGGCCGCCGGGATCGACATCAACGTCAACGCCGGCGCCCTGTCCTCCGCCTCGCGGATCGCGATGCGCTCCGCCGACGGGGCCAAGAGAGGCGCGGCGTACGAGACCGACCTGACGGGCCTGGTGGATTGGGAGGACGCGTATCCGGGCTGCACCGTGACCAAGAACGTGGGAGCGGCCTACCACTTCACGACGATCACGGCGGCGCTGGCCGACCTGAAGACGAACGACGATCCCTTGACCGGCGCCGCGTGCGTGGTGATCCGCGACGGCGCGACCTACGCCGAGCAGGTGACGGTGGCGAACTTCACCAACAACGGTTCGTCGATCACGATCTTCGCCGACCCCCAGTCGGGGCTGCGGCCGGCCGTCTCGCCCCCCGCGTCGTCCGCGGCGGGCTTTCTGATCCTCAACGCGTCGGTGAACGTCCTGGGCATTGACGTCGTTCCGACGAACGCGATGACCTACGGCGTGTACGCGTCCTCGGCCTATGTGACGCTGAGCAGCGTCAACGTTCAGGACGGGCCCGGCCTGATCACCGCCGCGGGCGTCGTCGTCTCGAGCTGGACGACGGTGAGCTACACGAGCGTGACGGTCGGCGGGGCCGGCGCCGCCGGCTTCTGGCTGCCGGGCAGCACGATGACGAGCGTGTCGTACAGCTCGGCGGCGACGTTCTCCGGGACGATGCCGGCGCTGTGGCTCAACGGGGCGTCGTCCAACACCCTGACTGCGTTCTCGGCGAACAATCCGGAGGGGCATGGCGTCGCCCTGGACGCCGGCGCCCGCTTCAACACGATCACCCTCAGTTCCATGGTCGGCGGCACCACTCCCGGCTATCCCTACGCCGCGCTCTACCTCCTCGACGCCGACAGCAACACGGTGACGCGGTCCTTCCTGCAGGGCCGCTACGCCGGCGCCGATCTGGAGTCCGGCTCGGACGACAACCTCATCAGCCAAAGCACGA
>JAHFCD010000007.1:0-5305 GCA_023249695.1 Elusimicrobiota bacterium | reverse complement strand
CTCGCCCTCTTCACCGCCCTCCGAAACACGGTGACGCGCTCCTCCATCCTGAGCGTGAGCCATGCCGCCGCCTTGGATGCCGGCGCCAACTACAACACCATCAGCTTCAGCACGATGATCTCCAACTCCGCGAACCGGTACGGCCTTTATGTCATGGCGTCTTCCAGCAACGCCGTCTTCAACAGCTACATCCAAGGCACGACGGCCGCCTTCGTCTCGGGCTCGACGGGAACGGCGATCTCGGCCTCGATGCTGGCGGCCACCAACACGGCCGGCAGCGCCCTGGCCCTCGGCGACGGCAGCGTCAACTTCACCCTGACGACTTCGACCGTCCGGGGCGGCGCCACGGGCATGGGAATTTACCTGGACCGGGGCAACTCGGGCCTGATCGCGCTGACGAGCAACACGGTGAGCGGCGGAAGCCGGGGCGTCTCGCTCGGAGCGATGAGCTGCGGCGCAATGACCTGCGACGGGAACCTCTCGATCTCGAGCATGATCTTTTCCGGCGGCCTGACGGCCGGCGCCACGGCGATCGATTTCACGGGCGGGGACTTCATCTCGACCTTCGCGTATGTCAGCTTCGCCGACGCCAATATCGGGGCGAACGTCAACGCCAGCCCGCTGGCGGCGACCTCGCGCATCGCGATGCGTTCTGAGTCGGGAGGCAAGCGCGGAACGGCCTACGAAGACGACCCCGTGGGCGTGGTCGACTGGGAGGACGGGTATCCGGGCTGCGCGACGGCCCGGAACGTCGGCGCGGGGCAGGCGTATCCCACGATCACGTTGGGCCTCGCGGCGCTGCCGACGACCTTGACCGGCCACTCGTGCGTCGTCATCCGCGACGGCGCGACCTACGCCGAGCAGGTGACGGTGGCGGGCTTCACCAACAACGGCTCGTCGATCACGATCTTCGCCGACCCTGACTCCGGGCTGAGGCCCGTCGTTTCACCTCCCGCGCTGTCCACGGCGGCGTTCCTGATCGCGAACGCCTCGGTCAACATCCAAGGCATCGACGTCGTGGTAGCCCAAGACGTCCCCTACGGCGTGTGGGCGTCCTCGGGGTACGCGAGCCTGACGCGCGTCTCCGTGAGCACCAGCGGCGGCCTGGGAATCTACGCCGCCGCCGTTCGGGTCAGCTCGTGGACCACTATCGACTCCAGCACGATCACGGCGTGGAACGCGTACGGCCTGTGGCTGGACGCTTCGGCGCGGATGGACACGGTCGGCCGCAGCACGATCCAGACCAACAGCGCGTCGTTCGCCGCGCTGTACCTCTCCGGCGCCTCCTCCTGCACGATTACGCAAAGCTATCTCGCCAACCCGGCCGGCTCCGCGGCGACGCTGGATACCGGCTCCCACTATAACACGATCAGCCAGAGCACGGTCGTCGCCGATGGGGTCGCCGCCTCGGCGCTTTACCTCCTCGGCTCCGACAGCAACACCCTGACCGGGAACATGGTCTTCGGCGGCCAGGGCAACGCGCTGTACCTGGCGGCGGGGTCGGACTACAACACGGTCAGCCTGAGCACCTTGGCCGCGACCGCGACGAACCGCACGGCGCTCTTCCTCGACGCCGCGACCAACAACACGATCCAGTTGGTCTACGCGCAAAGCCTGGGCGGCTCCGGCGGTTACGTCTCCAACGCGTCCAACTTCAGCGCGATCCGGCAGAGCACCTTCGTGAGCGTGACCTCCGGCTATTACGGCCTACTGTTCGACAACGCCAACTTCAGCGACATCTCGGACTCCTCGATCCGCAACCCCAACGGCACCGCGCTCCAGATCTACGGCGTGCGCGACACCGTCAGCCGGACGACGATGACCGCGGGCGATTACGGCCTCTTCCTGGTCGCCGCCGAGACGGTGGCCGTGTACGACTCCTACATCCAGGGCTCGACGGCCGCGTTCGTCAACTTCTCGACCGGGACGAGCTTCGGCGGCTCCGTGCTGGCGGCCACGAGCTCGATCGGCTCGGCGTTGGCTCTGGCGGGCGGCAGCGTGAACCTGACGATCACGACCAGCACGCTGCGCGCCCCCTCCTCGGGCCGGGGCTTGGCGCTGAACTACGGCAGCGTGGGTCTGGTGAGCCTGGGCAGCGTGACCTTCACGGGCGCGGCGCGCGGCATCGAGATCTCGACGCAGGGCGCGCTGTTCAGCCTCGCGGTCGATTCGATCACCTTCCGGGGCCTCGCTTCGGGAGCGACGGCGGTGCACTTCCTCGGCGGGACCTTCGTCGCGACCTTCACCCTCGCCAACTTCGAGGACGCGAGCGTCGGGGCCAACGTCTCGGCCGCGGCGCTCGACGCGGCGTCGCGCGTCACGATGAACGCGCAGTTCGGCGTCCGCGCGGGCCCGGATTACGAGAACGACCCCGCGGGCCTGGTGTACTGGTCGGGCTACGAGCCGTATCCGGGCTGCGTGGCCACCAATAACGTCGGCATCGGCAAGCCGTACGCGACGATTTCGGCGGCGCTGGCCGCTCTTCCGGGCACTTTGACCGGCCACACCTGCGTGATCATCCAGGACGGCCGGACCTACGCCGAGCAGGTGACCGTGCGCAATTTCGTCAATAACGGCTCGTCGCTCACGATCATGGCGGACCCGGCGTCGGGCCTGACCCCGGTGGTCTCCCCCCCGGCGCAGTCGACGGCGGCGTTCCTGATCGCCAACGCCTCGGTCAGCATACAAGGCATCGCCGTGGTGATCGACCAGAGCGTCCCCTACGGCGTGTGGGCGTCCTCGGCCTACGTCGACCTGTCGAGCGTCTCGGTGAGCACGAACGGGAGCCTGGGCATCTACACCGCGGGCGTGCGCATCAGCTCCTGGAGCGCGATCAGCTACAGCTCGGTCTCCGTCTGGGGCGCGCACGGCTTCTGGCTCGACGGGTCCACGCGCACGACGGTCAGCTTCAGCACGGCGCTCAATCGGTCGAACGGAGCCCATGCCCTCTTCCTCGATGGCGGCGCCAACAACGCGTTCACGACGATCGTCGCGAGCAACTCCTTTGGCGTGGCTTTCTACTCCTCGGGCTCGGACACGAACACGGTGACGCAAAGCTTCCTTTGGGGCGCGACCTATGGCGTTAATCTGCAGAACGGTTCCGATTACAACGCCATCAGCCTCAGCACCATGACCGGCAATTCGACCTATGGCTTTCACGCCCAAGGCTCCGATTCGAACACCGTGACGCAAAGCTACATGTGGGGCGGATCTCGAGGCGCGAGCTTCCTGGGCGGCGCCGATTACAGCGCCATCAGCCTCAGCACCATGATCGGGCTCGCTTCCTACGGCATCAATATCCAGAATTCCGATTCAAACAGCGTGACCCAGAGCCACATGTGGGGCGGCCTCATCGGCGTCCGCCTGTTCAGCAGCGTCGAGTACACCGTCATCAGCCTCAGCACGATGATCGGAAATACGTCCAACGGCTTGTTCGCCCAAGGCGGCGATTCGAACACCGTGACGCAGAGCTACATTCAGGGTGGAGACCGCGGCGCCTTCCTGACGTCCGGCTCCGAATGCAACGCCATCACCCTCAGCACCATGATCGGCAGCGCGGCCTACGGGCTCTATGCCACGAACTCCGACTCGAACGTGGTGACGCTCAGCTCGATGTGGGGCGGCCGCGGCGGCGCCTTGCTGGACCTCGGCGCCGATTACAACATCATCGGCTTCAGCACCATCGCCAGCGACAACGCCAACGATCCGGGCCTTTATCTTCTCGGCGCCGCGTCGAACACGATCGCCGACTCCTATGTTCAGGGCTCGACCGCCGCGGTGATCTCGGGCTCGACGGGCACGATGATCAGCCGCTCGGTCTTCGTGGCGACGAGCACGACCGGCTCCGCGCTGGTGCTGTCCACCGGCTCCGTGGGCCTGGCCCTCTCGAGCAGCACCTTGACGGCGCCTTCGCTGGGCCGCGGCCTGGCGCTGGGCGAGGGCAACGTCGGAGTCGTTTCCTTGGGCAGCGTGACCTTCACGGGCGCGGCGCGCGGCATCGAAATTGTGGCGCAGGGCGCGTTGTTCAGCCTCGCGGTCGACTCGATCACGTTCCGCGCGCTGGCTCAGGGCGCGACCGCGGTGCACTTCCTGGGCGGGACCTTCGTCGCCACCATCACGCTCGCCAATTTCGAGAGCGCGAATCTCGGGACCAACGTCTCGGCCGCGGCGCTTGACGGAGCGTCCCGGCTCACGATGAACGCGTCCTTCGGCTCGCGCGCCGGCCCGGCCTATGAGAACGACCCAGCCTCTCTGGTGGATTGGCAGGGCTATGAAGCCTATCCCGGCTGCGTGGTGGCCAGCAACGTCGGCGCGGGCCGCGTCTTCACGACGATCCAGGCGGGCGTCGACGCGCTGCCGGTATCCTTGACCGGCCACTCCTGCGTGGTCATCCGCGACGGCGCGACCTACGCCGAGCAGGTGACGGTGCGCAACTTCGTCAATAACGGCTCGTCGATCACGATCCTGGCGGCGCCGGGCTTCGCGCCGGTCGTCAGCCCCCCCGCGGCCTCGACGGCGGCGTTCCTGATCGCCAACGCCTCCGTCAACATCCAGGGGCTCTCCGTGCTGGCCGATCAGAGCATCCCCTACGGCATATGGTCGTCCTCGGGCTACGTCACTTTGTCGAGCGTCGCCGTGAGCACGAACGGAAGCCTGGGGATCTACGAGGCCGGCGTGCGGATCAGCTCCTGGAGCGCGATCAGCTACAGCTCGGTGACGGTCTGGAACGCGCACGCCGTCTGGCTCGACGGCTCGACGATGACGACGATCGGCTACAGCACCGCGGTGAATAACTCGGAGACCCGCTACGCCGTTTATCTCGATCACGCTCGGAACAGCGCCTTCACGGTCTCCTTCGCGAGCAACAGCAGCCTCAACGGCAGCGGCATCTTCCTCTCGAACGCGGGCACGAACACGGTCACGCAGAGCAGTGCCTGGGGCGGAGGCAGCGGCGTCCGGTTGACCGCCGGCTCGGAGTACAACACCTTCAGCTTCAGCACCATGATCGCGAAGACCGGCGTTAATCCGTACGGCCTATGGATGCTCGCGTCCGATTCCAACACCGTCGCGAATTGCTATCTGCGGGTCCGCGGACGGCGCTTTGGCTGGATCTCGGTTCCGACGACAACAGCGTCAGCTTCAGCACCATGATCGCGTCGGTAGGCCCCGGCGCTCAGCTCAACACGGCCCGGTCGAACATCCTGGCGCATGACAGTTTCATGGGCGGCAACTACGGCGTCTATTTCTACGGCGGGTCCAACTACAACGCCGTCAGCTTCAGCACGACGATCGGCAACGCAACGTA
>JAHFCD010000362.1 GCA_023249695.1 Elusimicrobiota bacterium | reverse complement strand
GAAGCCGCCGCCCAGCGCGGCGCCCTCTTCATCGCCCCAGCGCGCGTCCAGGATCGCCGCCCGGTTGCCGTCGTCGAGCGCGTACTCGTCGCGCACCGTCAGGTTCAGGCGCGCGGTCGGCGCCCAGCTCGCGTCGGCGGTGATGGGCTGGACGCGCCGGCGAAAGCCGATGCTCCGGTCGCGGAACGTGCGGAAGTCGTAGCCGGAGGAGAGCCGCGCGTACATCTTCGGCGCCGGGAGGAACACGTCGGTCAAGGTCAGCAGGTTCTCCTCGACGCCCTTATCGACCGCGGCGCGGTCCTGGTGGAGCGTGCTCGACTGAAGCCGCTCACGGTAAGACTGCGTCACGTCGACCCCGCCGAGCGGGGTGTCGAAGCGCAGCGTCCCCGCCGCGGCGGGGCGCGCGATCACGGCGTCGTAAATGGAGGCCGACGAGCCCGCGACGGTCACCTGATCGAAGCGGTTGTAGTACGTCTCCTGGAAGCCGAGCTTCGGCGTCAGGCTCACCCCGCGCATCAGCGCGAAGGTGCGGGTCCCCTCCCAGCCGGCGCCGACCGTCTTCTCGCTGTAGGTTCGCCCGCGGACGTAGGTGTTGTCGGCGAAGCCGGTCAGGGTGTTGAGCCAGGGCAGCCGTCCAAAGCGCAGCGGCGAGCTGATCAGGTCCAGGCGCGGGGAGCTCTCGTTCGTCTTCAGGAACCGGCGGCGATCCTCGCTCGCCGAATCGAGGCGGGAGTAGGACAGGCGCGCGGTCGCTTGGGAGAAGCGATGCGTGATCGCGCCGCCGTTGACGAGCTCGGACGTGACGCGAAAGGAGTTGGCGCGGGAGTAGTTGTTGTTGAAGTCCGAATCGGATTGGAGCTGGAGGCGGGCCTGGAAGGACGTCGAGGAGAAGAGCGCCTGGTATTGCTGGCCGAGCAGCGCCCAGCGGCGGTCGCCGGTCGAGGTCTCCTTGATCGTGTACCCGAACAAGGCGCCCCGGGAGTCCTCGCCTTCGCGCCGGTGCAGCTCGCCGCCGAGGCCGGCGCCCTGCTTCAGGTAGTAGTCCGCGTACAGCTTGCTGTACACCGTGTCCCCGTGGTCGGTCGTCAGCGTGTTCTTGAGGAAGGGCCCGTTGCGGTGGTCGAAGCCGGGCTGGGTCTTCCAGCGCAGATAGTGACGCGGAGACAGGGTCTTGTACAGGAACGGCAGGTAGAACACCGGAACGTCCCCCAGGTAAAAAAGCACGTTGCGCGCGATCATGTGCTTCTTGGGCTTGACCGTGATGCTCGAGGCGCGGAAGTGATAGTGGGGCGGCTTCGCGCCGCAGCTCGTGAAATCGCCGCCCAGGTAGTCGAGGCGCCGGTTCTCGCCGACCTTCGCCTCCTGCGCGTGGATGCGCCAGTCCGCGTGTCCCGCGCTCGTGCGCTGAAGGCGCCCCGTGTGCTTGACGAAGTCGAAGACGCCCGATTCGCCGTAGACGGCGGAGACGCCGTCCTCGACGAGAAGCGGGCCTTCGGAGCGGCCGCGCCGATGCTCGGTGTCGATCCACAGCTCCTTGCCCTTCACGGTCCAGGTGGACTCGTGGAGGATCACCTGGCCGCTCAGGTGCACCTGCTGGCGATCCGCGTCGAACTCGACGTGGTCGGCGGAGTACTCGAGGCGCGGGCCGGGCGGCGGCTCGGGCAGGACGTAGTCCTCGGCGCGCGCGAAGCCGCCGAGCGCGAGCAGGACCAGGGCGGCCCGGATCAACCGCGCCGCTCCCGGGACAGGAGCGCCGCGCCGACGACGCCCCAATCGCGATCGGCGGGGGCCGACACGCGGACCTTCTCGAACGGTTCGCGGAACGGCTGGGCCGCGAACACGCGGCGGGCCGGATCGAGCACGAGGCCGCCCGCGCGCGCCACGCCGCCGAGCAGAAGCACGGCGTCCGGGTTGAGCAGGAGGATCACGTTCGCCAGGCCCTGGCCGAGGCGCGCGCCGACCGTGTCCCAGACCCTGCGCGCGCCGCGGTCGCCGGCCAGCGCCGCGTCGGCGAGCGCCTTCGGCGTCAGCGGCGACGGCGGCCGGCGCATGAATTCGCGCGCGAGGCGCTGGATCCCCGCGGTGCCGGCATAGGCCTCGAGGCAGCCGCGGCGGCCGCAATGGCAGCGCGGCCCGTCCAGCTCGAGGGTCAGGTGGCCGATCTCGCCCGCGGAGCCCGTGGCCCCGCGATGGAGGCGGCCGTCGATGATGAGCCCCCCGCCGACGCCGGTGCCGAGGGTGACGCCGACGACGGTGCGCGGCTTCTTTTTCAGCGCGACGACATACCCGCCCCAGACGGCGACGTTGGCGTCGTTGTCGACGATTACGGTAACGCCTAACGACTTCTCGAACGCCTTTTTGAACGAAAAGCCGGTCCAGCCCTTGAGATTGGGAACGAACAGAAGGGTGCCGGTCTTCGCATCCACGCCCCCCGCCAGACCTAATCCGACGGATTTAAACTTCCATGCTTGCACGATCGCCGCGGCGCGGCGCACGAAATGAGCGGGGCCTTTGGACGGATCGGTCGGGATCTGTTCCGAGCGCAGCACGTCCCCCTTCTCGTTCACCAAACCGATTTTGGCGTAGGTGCCGCCGACGTCGATGCCGACGGACAGCTCGCTCATTGGCTTCCCGCCGCCTTCAACGCGGCCCCGGCGAGATAAAGAGAGCCCGCGCAGACCGCGACCGCGGGCGCGCGCTTGTCGTTTTTCCACGCTTTGATCGCCGTCGCGGGATCGCGCTCCACTGTTATTCGCGCCTTCGGCGCGGCGCGGCGGATGTGAACGGAAAAATCCAAGGGATCGAGGGCGCGCGGGCTTGGGGGGCGCACCACGACGACGTCCTTCAAGAACGGAGCCAAGGGCGCGAGCAGGCCTTTCACATCCTTATCCTTCATGACGCCCAGAATCCAGAGCGCCGGACGCTTGGACAACGGCGAGCTCTTCCACGTTTCGGCGAGCGCCCGGGCGGCCTCCGGATTGTGGGCGCCGTCGACGATGAGGGTCTTATCCCTGAGCTTGAGCGCCTCGAAGCGCCCCCGCCAGACGACTTTCTCGAGGCCGCGCTTCCACGCGTCATGGGGCACGACGAGGCCCGAGGCGTCCACGGCGGCGTGCGCCAGCGCCGCGTTCCAGCCCTGGCGGGAGCCGAGCAACGAGAGCGCGTAGGACTTGCCCCACGGCGCGCGGAGCATCTGCCGGCCGCGGGCCCATTCCATCCGCACGAGCTTCCACGGCTTCGCGACGACGACCGGATCGCCGCGCAGCGGCGCGCGGCGAAGGATCGAGAGATCGGGGCGCACGGCGGGGCGGCCCGGCTTGAAGATCCCCGTCTTCTCGCGGGCGATCGCGGCCAAGGTGTCTCCCAGATACGCCTGGTGATCGAAATCGATCGACGTCACGATCGCGGCCAGGGGGCTCGGGATCACGTTCGTCGCGTCGAGCCGCCCGCCGAGCCCCGTCTCGAGGATCATGACGGCGCAGTTCTTGTCGGCGAAATGCTGAAAGGCGATCGCGGTCAGCAGCTCGAAATAAGTCAGCGGGTTCTTCTTC
>JAHFCD010000586.1 GCA_023249695.1 Elusimicrobiota bacterium | reverse complement strand
CGGCGGCATTATGTCGCGCGGGTATACCCGGCCGGTGCCACCGCCGCCCTCGCCCACCGCCCGCAACCGCCATGGCCAGCAAGAAGACGTCCAAGGGACAGCTCAAGAAGTTCTGCCAGATCGGCCACTACATCCGCCAGAAGGATGCCGAGTTCGCCGACGCGATCGACCACTGCTGCATGGGGGGGGCCCTGCGCCCCCACCGCGGCGCCGGGGTGACGTTCCTGTACCCCGCCGACGCCGAGTTCCGCGGCGAGATCACCGCGCTCGTCTACTCCGAGCAGGCCGAGGACGCCGTCGCCCTTCTCGAGTCGCTCATCGTGCCCGACTGCCTCACGGCGGCAGCTGACTTCCGCCGCGAGATCGGCTCCAAGCGGGGGGTCCGCCTCGAGGCCGAGAAGGTCGAGGCGGGCCGCGTCACCCTCAAGGGCGGCGCGGTCCTCGTCCCCGCCGACGACTTCGCCCCCCTGCGCCGCGACAACATCGCGGTCTGGACCCTCGTCTCGGGCCGCCCCCCCCTCGAGGGGCCCGAGTTTAAGGCCGCCGCCCGCCGCGCCCCCAAAACCGGCGGCGCCGCTGGCGCGGGCGGCCGCGGGGCCCTCGCCGCCGCCGTCGAGCGGGACTTCGCCGCCTGCCTGCGGGTCGACGCCTGCCGGGCCCGCGACCCCTATCTCGCGAAGGCCGTGTCCCTCCTCAACTGCCTGAAGGCCCACCGCCCCGACCTTTACACGGCCGTCCTGCCCCTCGCCGACCCCAGCCCCCCCGTCACCTTCTACCTCCTCGTTGAGCCGTACAAGACCGCCGGGGCCGACTTCGTCCTCCCCGACGACGCCCTCTTCGGCCCCGCCGGGTGGAACGGCGCCGAGGTGTTCGGCGACGCCGCCGCCGAGTACGCGGCCCACCTCACCGCCGCCCCCAGCGCCGACGCGGCCCAGGGAGCCTTCGTGTACCGCGACCGCGCCGCCGTCGTCGCCGCGGCCGACGCCGTCCGCCAGCAGGTCACGGGCCCGAAGGGGGGCGCCCTCAACAAGCTCACGACGCCTAAGAAGGTGCGCGACGCGTACGCGACCCTCGTCGGGCAGAACGCAATCGGCGGCCTGCAGCCCGTCCTGCCCGCTGCGACGCTCGCCCTCGTGCCGGGGTGCAAGAAGCTGTGGCAGGACGAGGTCCGCCACGTGATCCACGCCCACTTCGAGGCCCTCCGCGCCGCGCCCGGCGACGCCGGCGTCGCCGAGTTCGCGCAGCTCCTCGACCTCCTCCGGACCACGTGGCCCGGCAACGACTACGCTGCCGAGGCGCAGCTGACGAGCCTCGACCGGTTCAAGACCCTTGCCGTCCCGAACGAGACCTTCGCCGCCCTCGTGCGGTTCGTCAACAGCTCCGACTTCCTCTACGTGCCCCCCACCGGCGCCGCGACCCCTGCGCCCCCCTCCGGGCCCTACGACCTCCGCGTCTACGACCGCGGCGGCGCAGCCCTCGCCGCCCTCCGCCGCAGCGCCGGCACCGTCAACCCTGACGGCGTCGACCCCGCCGCGATCCAGGCGGTCCGGACCTACGTCGCCCTCCACGGCTCGCTGCCCCCCGCCCTCCGCTCCGGCGCCAGCGCCTAAGCGGCCGAGGCCTTTTCGGCGGAATTGAACCCGGCCCGCCCCCGCCACGCCAGCGATGCTCATCCCCGTCCGCTGCTTCACCTGCGGCGGTGCCATCGGCGACATCGCCCCCCTCTACCGCACCCTCCGCGCCGAGCGCGCTGGCGCCCGGCTCGAGGCCCGGGGCACCCGGCCCGCGGCCGCCGAGGTCGACGCCCAGCTCGAAATCCCCATGGACGACGTGCTCGACGCCCTCGGCGTCGTCACGGGCTGCTGCCGGGAAGCCGTCGCGACCTCGATGGACATCCGCGACTACTACTAGGCGCCGCCCGCCTTTTGGCGCGTTGGTCGGGCCCGGGCCGGCCTGGGTCTAGCAAAATTGAAAGAGGCCGATTTAGAGCACCCCCGCTCCCCGCATCGCTAAGCCCCCGGCAGTCACGCTCCGTCGCATCCCATCGTATCTCGTCGCATCACGTTAAATCCAGCCGCATCCGCAATGTCGTCCACCAAAGCCACCGCCAAGCGCGCAGCCCCCAAGGCCGCCCCCAAGGCCGCCGCCAAGCAGACGACCAAGGTCGCGATGATCAGCGCGGCCGACGCCGTCGCGATTCTCGACCCCCTGCACGACGAGGCGCTCGCCGCCGGCCAGGTCTACGCCGAAGACGGCGAGACGCTCATGTACACGCGCTGGTACGCGCCCGCCTTGCGCGCGAACTGGGCCACACCCCGCAAGGGGAACAACAACACGACCCGCATCGGAGTGCAGTTCAACGTCAACGGCGCGTGGGTCGACTTCAACGTCCGGGTCTTCGACCAGAAGCATACCGGGCGCATCGACCCCCTCCTCGACGAGGACGTCGCGAAGGAGAACGCCCGTATCCGGAACAAGGACTTCGTCGTGTCGAAGCGCACGAAGGGCGTCGCCCTCCAAGTGTACGAGTACACCGTGCCGGTCAAGACCGCCGAGGACGGCTACACGGTCCTCGAGGCCCCGCCGGCCGAGGCCCGCAGCGACTACTTCCGCCTCGCTCACTACCTCGACATCTTCCTGCAGACCGAGATCTACCTCGAGTTCCAGTCGGGCAAGCTCCTCAAGCAGGCCCCCCGCGGCAAGGCCCTCCCCCCCGGCACGATCCTCGTGTCGATCGATAAGGTCGTCGCCGTCGCCCAGCGCTACATCTCGGCGACCGCGAAGAAGAACGCGGGCATGCCCCTCCCCAACCCGATCACCCGTATCGCGCTGAAGTTCGACAAGGACACGTTCCTCCCGGACCAGCTCAAGATCTTCGACCGCTCGAAGCCCTACACCGACGCGAACGGCGCCCGCCGCTTCGAGGAAGCGAAGGTCGGCGATACGCCCGTGACCGCGGTCAACATCCACGAGTTCGTCCGCTCGGGCGCCGTGTTCGACGGCATCGTCTGCGCGGACAACATCTGCTTCTCGAACCTCGGCATCAGCATGCCGATCTACGCGCCCATCGCGGTGGTCTCCCCCCCCGTCCTCCGCGAGGCAGACCTCGACGACCTGTACGGCGACGCCCCCGCGGCGCCATCGGGCGAAACGGTCGCCGAGGGCGCGGGCGAAGGCGAGGGCGAGGGCGAGGGCGAGGGCGAGGGCGAAGGCGAGTACGTGCAGCCCGAGGAGCCCGAAGTGCCTCTCGCGCCGCCTGCTAAGGCCGCCCCCAAGGCGGCCGCCCCCAAAGCAACCGCACCCAAGACGGTCCCGTCCAAGGCGGCCCCCAAGGCCGCCGTGCCCAAGGCAGCGCCCAAGGCCGCGGTGCCCAAGGCGGCCCCCAAGCCCGCCGCGACGGACGACGAGGATCTCGACGATCTCGTCGACGGTCTCAGCGCCGTATAAGCCCCGCCCGGCCCGCCCGCTGGCGCCACTTCCCGCCGCAGCGCGGCACTTTTTCGCCCGCCAGCAGACGATGGCGCGCGAGAAAGACGTCGCGCACCTGGCGGCCCTGATC
>JAHFCD010000361.1 GCA_023249695.1 Elusimicrobiota bacterium | reverse complement strand
TCTGGGAAACGTAAGGGTTGCGGGTGAGATTGGTGAAGAGCAGCAGCGGGCACATGAAATGCGCCGTCACCAGCAGCCACTGGCGGGCCGTATTCATTGAGGAAAAGATTAGCAAATACCTAAAATGCGTGACCGCGCGCGAAGCGCGAATCAGGCGCTGATTTGAACGAGCTTGAGGCGCGCGCCCGCGCCGCTCTTGATCGACACCTGCGCCTTGCGCACGCCGAAGCGCTCCGCCACGAGCTCCGTCAGCTCGGCGTTGGCCTTGCCGTCGACCGGCGGCGCCTTGACGCGCGCGAGCCAGGTGCCGTCGCCGGCTTCGGTCAGCGCGGAGACGCGCGACTGCGGCTTCACTTTGACGCGGAGGGTCTTCATGTCTGTGGCATCATACGAAAGAAAAGCGCCTGCTCCGTGTTCAGGAACAGGCGCTTCATCAGATCTAAGCCGGGAATCGGATTCGAACCGACGACCTGCTGTTTACGAAACAGCTGCTCTACCGCTGAGCTATCCCGGCGTGAGGAACATTTTACTCTATTTAGTGAAGACCGAGATACGCTTTCTGAACGGCGGGATCCTTCATCAAGGTCGCGCTGTCCGACGCCGCGACGATCTCCCCCGTCTCGAGCACGTACGCGCGCGACGAGGCGCGCAGCGCGCGCTTGGCGTTCTGCTCGACGAGGAACACGGTCACGCCTTCCTTGTTGATGAGCTCGATGATCTCGAAGATCTTGTCGACGACGACCGGCGCCAGCCCCATCGAGGGTTCATCGAGCATCAGGAGCTTCGGCGCCGCCATCAGCGCGCGGCCCATCGCGAGCATCTGCTGCTCGCCGCCGGACAGCGTGCCGCCGAACTGCGAGCGGCGCTTGCCCAGCACGGGGAAGAGGTGGAAGACGTGATCGTACTCGCGCGTCAGGTCCTTCTCGCGGCGCGAGTAGGCTCCCATCTCGAGATTTTCCATCACGGAGAGGCGCGGGAAGATGCGCCGGCCTTCGGGAACGAGCGAAAGGCCCATGCGCATGATCTGGTCGGGCGGCATGCCGGGAAGGTCCCGGCCCTGGAACTTGACGGCGCCCTTCTCGGGCTGGAGCAGGCCCGCGACGGTCTTCATGATCGTGGTCTTGCCGGCGCCGTTGTTGCCGATCAGCGCCACGACCTCGCCGGCGAACACCTTGAGCGAGACGCCTTTCAGCGCGCGGATCTTCTTGCCGTAAACGGCGTGCACGCCGTCGAGCTCGAGCATCGCGGGAGGCTTCATCGTCATGACGCGCCCTCCTTGCCCAGATAGGCCTCGATGACGCGCGCGTTGGCGACCACTTCCTTGGGCTTGCCTTCGGCGATCTTGACGCCGTAGTCGAAGACGAAAACGCGATCGGAGATGTCCATCACGACGCGCATCTGATGCTCGATGAGGAGCACGGTCACGCCGCGCTCGCGGACCTTGCGCACGAGCGTGACGAGGTCCTGGGACTCGGTCGGATTCATGCCGGCGGTCGGCTCGTCGAGGATGAGGAGCTTCGGCTCGGAGGCGAGGGCGCGGGCGATCTCGAGCTTGCGCTGGGCGCCGTAGGGGAGGTTCTTGGCCAGCTCGTTGCCGAGCGCCTTGAGGCCGACGAACTCGAGGAGCTCCTTGGCCATCAGCTCGACGGCCTTCTCCTCGTTCTTGAAGGCCGCGGTCCGCAGAAGCGGGCCGAGCAGGAACTGGACGGTGCGCGTGTGGCGGCCCACCATCACGTTCTCGAGGGCGGTCATGTGCGCGAACAGCCGGATGTTCTGGAAGGTGCGCGCGACGCCGACCGCGACGATGTCGTGCCCGGCCATGCCGCGCAGCTCCTGTCCGTTGAACAGGATCTCGCCGCGCGTGCCCGGATAGACGCCGGTCAGCACGTTGAAGAAGGTGGTCTTGCCGGCCCCGTTCGGCCCGATGACGGAAACGATTTCCCCCTCGTGGATCGAGAGGTTGACCTGGTCGACGGCCTTGAGGCCGCCGAAGTGCTGGGCGAGGTCCTTGACCTCGAGGAGGACGCGGCCGGGCGAAGGCGTCTTGGCGCTCATGAGGTCAGCTCCGCCTCGCGGCGCGAGGACGGCAGGATGCCCTGCGGCCGGAACAAGGTCACCAGCACCAGGATCAAGCCGAAGAAGAGGTAGCGGTAGTTGATCCAGTCCGCGGACAGCTTCCACTGCATCAGCGGCGGGAAGCCGACGAGGACCAGCGCGCCGACGAGCACGCCCGCGATCGAGCCCATGCCTCCGAGAACGACGATGGAGACGACCAGGATCGATTCCCAGAAGACGAAGGACTCGGGCGTCACGAACTGCTCCCACTGGGCGAACAGGCCGCCGGCCAGGCCCGCGAAGGCCGCGGAGAGCGTGAACGCGAGGAGCTTGTAATGGCGGACCGGTATGCCGGAGAGCCGGGCCGCGATCTCATCCTCGCGAATGGCGATCCACGCGCGCCCGACGCGCGAGTCCTCGAGGCGGTTCGAGGCGATCACGCCTCCGGCGACCGCGGCCAGGATCAGCAGATAGTACTGGACGTTCGGGTCGGAGGAGAGGAAGCTGAGCGGGCGCCACGGCGCGAGCTGCAGGCCCTTGGGGCCGTTCGTCAGGGAGTCGAGGTTGTTGATGGTCAGGCGGGCGATCTCGCCGAAGCCCATCGTGACGACGGCTAAATAATCTCCGCGCAAGCGGAGAATGGTGAGGCCCAGCAGGGCCCGGAAGGCCGTGGTGACGAGGACGGCGAGCACGAGCGCGAACGGCGCCGGCACGCCCGCGCGCATCGCGATCGCCGTCGTGTACGCGCCGATCGCGTAGAACGCGATGAAGCCGAGGTCGAAGAGCCCGGCGTAGCCGAGCGTGAAGTTGAGGCCGAGGCCGAGGAGCATGAACAGTCCGATCACCCCGCCGACGCGCACGAGATAGTTCGCCTCGATCGCGCCCGCGATGAACGGGAAGAGCGCGGCGAGGGCCAGCGCGACCCAGGGCGTCCACCGCCACTGCAGTATTTTCTTCATGTCAGACTTTCTCCGCGATCTTCTCGCCGAGCAGGCCCGACGGGCGGACCAGGAGCACGATGATGAGGACCGTGAAGGCGATGACGTCGCGCCACTGCGCCCCGTTGGGGATGTAGCCCGACGCGAGCACCTCGAGGAAGCCGAGGATGAAGCCTCCGAGAACCGCCCCGCGAATGTTGCCGATGCCGCCGAGCACCGCGGCGGTGAACGCCTTCGCGCCGGGCAGGAAGCCGAGGTTGTACTTGATCGAGCCGTAGTTCATCCCGTAGAGGACGCCCGCCGCGCCGCCGAGCGCGCCGCCGACGAAGAAGGTCAGGGCGATGATGTAGTCGGGGTTGATCCCCATGAGGCCGGCCGTCTGGATGTCGTCGGAGCAGGCGCGCATCGCCTTGCCGAGCTTGGTGTGCTCGACGAAGAAGTGAAGCAGGCCCATCAGGATGAGGGCCGCGGCGAGGATGATGATCTGCAAGGTGCTGACCGTCGCGCCGAACACGTCGACCTGACCGATCGCGACCGGCTCGGGGAAGCTGAGCGACTGGGTGCTGACCCACAGG
>JAHFCD010000360.1 GCA_023249695.1 Elusimicrobiota bacterium | reverse complement strand
GCCCCTTGCTGGGCCTCAAGCGCTTCGCGCACCGCGGCCTCGTGGAGACGGTCTACGGCCTGGCGACGCCGATCCTCCTCGCCGGGCTCGTCTCGGTCTTCGGCGCCGATCACCGCGCGGTGATCCTGTCCTTCGTCGGCAGTCTGCTCGCCAGCTCCGCCTACGCGCTGTGGACCTTGCGGCGCTACCTGGTCCTCGCGTTCGAATGGAGCTTCGTGCGGGCCGTCGGCCGCTACGCCGCGACGGCGGCTCCAACCTTGCTCGCGACGGCCTGCGTGCTGGCGCCCGCCCGCCTGTTCCTCAACCGCCACGCCGACGCCCTGGAGGTCGGCCTGTTCAGCGCGTATTTCACGGCGACCGTGCAGGTCGCGCTGGCGTTCCTGTACATGCTTCAGGCGGTGCTGGTGCCGATGGCCAGCGGAGACGAGGGACAGCGCGACCTCTGGTCCCTGTTCCGCCGCGGCAGCGCGCCCGCTTTGGTCGCGGCCTGGGCGTTCTTCGGCGTCACCGCGGTCGGAGGCATCGCCCTGTTCGGCCGCCGCTACAACCTGGACCTGGGCTGGGCCGCGGCCTTCGCGGGCGCCGCCGCCCTGATCCTGATCCACGGCGTCGCCTCGGCGCTGTATGCGGCGCGCGACTTCTCCGGCCTGCGCATCTCGGTCGCGGGCGCCTTGGCCGCGGGCCTGGGCAACGTCGCCCTGACCTCCTATCTGGTGCCCCGTTTCGGCGTGCTCGGCGCGGCGCTCGCGCTCGTGCTCGCCTTCTCGGGCGGCCTCGGCCTTTACGGCCTCATCGCCCTCTGGGAGCGCGGGCGAGCGTGAAGCGTCCCTCCGCGACGGTCCTGGCCGCGGGGACGGCCGCCGCCGCGGCCCTCGCGGCCACGGCCTGGCACATCGCCCGCAACGCGGCCCCGCCGACGTTCGACGACGCCTGGTATCTCGAGACGAGCTTCCGGCTGTTCGCCGCGCTCAAGATCGGACCGCTCGCCTTCCTCCGCTCCTACCTGGATGCCTTCCGCATCAAAGCGCCGCTCATCAGCCTGACGCCCCTGCCGCTCTATGCGTTGTTCGGGACGGGCGAGCGCGTCGCGGTCTGGGTTAACCTGCCGCTGGCGGCGCTCGCGGCGTGGAGCTGGTCGCGCGCCGCGGCCTGTTGGTGGCGGGAGCATCCGCGCGGCCGGGACGCGGCCGCCCTCGCCGGAGCGCTGACGGCCCTTCTGCCGATGAGCTACGGCCTGTCGCGCCTCTTCTTCGTGGAAACTTTGCTGTCCTCCTTGCTCGGGCTCTGGGCCTGGCGCTGCGCCGCCGCGCGCGCGGACGATCGCCGTGAAGGGATTCGCCTCGGCGTGCTGCTGGGCCTGGGGCTTCTGAGCAAGTCCACCTTTCCGCTGCTGGCCGCCGGCTTCGCCTGGCCCGCGCGCAAGCGCCTCTTGCCGCACGCGAAGACCGCGGCGCTCGTTGGCGGGGCGCTCGCCGCGACGTGGTACGCCGCGAACCTCCCGTACATTGTGGGCTTCGCCTGGAGCGCCGGCTTCGGCTCCGTCGCCAAGGACTACGCGGGCCAGGGCGGTCTGGCGGCCCGCCTCGGTTGGCTCGCGTCCATCGCCAAGCACGGCCTCTCCTATCCGCTCGCGGCGGCCATGGCCGCGGTCGCGGCCGCGGCGGCGCGCTCGCGGAAAAAAACGGACGCCGGAATCCTCGCGTGCGCCTGGGGCCTGGCCCCTCTGCTCGTCTACGCCGCGGGCGTCAACCGCGAGCCGCGCCTGGTCGCGCCCCTGCTGCCCGTGGCCGCGCTCCTCTCCGCGCGCGCCGCGATCGCCTTCGACGCCGCGGCGGCTCGCGCGGTCGCCGCGGCCCTCCTGCTCGGGACCGGCCTCGCCGTATGCGCGGATCAGACGTTTTTCGCCGCCGCCGGCCGGGCCCTCGCCTTCAACGGCGCGCCGTCCGCCGACCCGGGCTGGGATCGAGGCGCGTTGGTGGACGCCGTCGCCTCCTCGGGCGGGAAGATCGCGGCCATCGCGCTCGAGGACCCTCGCCTCAACGCGAACAACCTCTCTTCGCTCGCGGCCGCGCGCGGCCTGGGCCTCGCCTTCGTCAGCCTCGGCTACGCGCAAACCTCCGCGGAGGCCGCGCTGATCCGGCTCAAGGACAAATCCTGCGATACCTTGGTCCTCGTGGACGGCGTGCCGGAGCCGCAATCGCCGGCCTTCCTGAACCGGGCCAACGCGGGCGTGCGCGCGATGACCGAATCCGGACGACTCAAAACCGGGCCGGGGTCCCGCGCGGCGCTCGCTCCCGGAGTCACGGCGACTGTCCTCCGGCTCATCTGGTAGACTCTCCGCGATGCGCTCCCTGACGCCCGTTTCCGCCGCGCTCCTGCTCGTCGCCGCCGTGCTCCCCGTGTCCATCGCGGCGACCAACGTCGCCCTCGCGCTCCTGACCGCCGCTTTGATCGCGCGCGCGGGCCGCGGCGGCGCGTCGCGCACCTTCTCGACCTGGCGGCGCGAGCCCGCCGTCTTGGGGCTGATCCTTTATTGCTTCGCGGGCCTCGTGGCGACCGGCTTCGGCCTCGACCCCGCGCGCAGTCTGCACGACAACGCGAAGGACTTCCACAAGCTGTGGGCGCTGCTGCTCTTTCTCGCCGCCTGCGCCGAGGAGCCGGCCGCGGAGGCCTGGACGGCCCTGGCCGCCGGCTTCGGAGCCATCGTGCTGGTCGGGATCGGCCAGACCGCGCTCGCCTGGCTTCATCATGAGCCAGGCTTTCCTCTCCCGCGCCCCCACGCCTTCGTCCATCCGGTCGCGTACGGCGAGCAGCTGACCCTGTGCCTGCTCGGCGGCGTGTGCGCATTCCTCCGCCCCGGCGAGCCTCTTCGCCATCCGTCCGCGCGGCGCCTCGGCGGGGCGCTCATGGCGCTGACCGTGGCGCTTCTGGTGTTCAACCAGACGCGCAGCTCCGTTTTCGCCCTCGCGGCCGGAGGCGCGGCGATCTGCGCCCTCGATCCCGCCGCGCGGCGCCGCGGGGCCTGGATGGGCCTGATCCTTTTCGCGATCGCGGCGGCCTGGGAAATCCTCCCGACGGGCGATCGCCGATCCTTGTTCGGCCTGCTCACCGACTTCAACCCGCGCAATTCCCAGAACGCGCGCTACGTCCTCTGGTCCGTCGCCTGGAGGATGTTCCGCGATCATCCGCTGACCGGGGTCGGCCCCGCGCACTACGGGACCTTGTTCACGACCTATTTCCAAGGCACGCTCGACAACGAGAGCGGCTGGAGCTCCGCGCACAACCTCTTCCTTCACCAGCTCGCCGAACGCGGCCTGATCGGCGCCGCGGGCCTGGCGGCCGCGCTCGGGACTTTGCTCGCCGGCGCCTGGCGCGCCGCGCGGCGCGAGGCCGGCGCGCGCGCGCTGTGGGCCGTTTCGGCCTTCGCCGCGTTTCTCGTGATGAACCTCACCGAGGCCGCGTTCCAGAACGAACAGGTGACGACCTTGATGCTCTTCCTCTGGGCCTGGGGCACGACGAGCCTTGAAAATCGAGGAAAAATCCTACAATGACCGTGGTGCTCAAAACGCT
>JAHFCD010000359.1 GCA_023249695.1 Elusimicrobiota bacterium | reverse complement strand
GACCAGGCCATGATCGAGCCGGGGTCCTTCTCCGCGTGACGGATCGACACGTTGATCACATTCGCGCCGTGGCGGCGGAATATTTCGGACATCTTCGGGGTGAACACCCCGAAGCGCTCGACCGGCACGAAATATTCCTGCAGCACATAGGTGGATTTCTTGCGCGAGAAGGGCGCGAGCGAGGCGACGTCGTAGCTCGCCTCGTAGTTGCGCCAGACCACCGGCTTGGCCTTCAGGAGGATGGGATCGATCGCCTCCGCGCGCAGGCGCTTGGCGTAGCTTCGCTCGGACAGCCACAATTGCAAGAGGCGCGTTCTCCAGTTCGCGGCCGCCCAGGTCCGCAGCCGGTCCTTGACGGTGACCGGGCGCGAGGTCTTCGAGAAAGTGACGGCGGCGACCCGGTCGTACTCGGGGGGGTAGATGTCGCCGTTGTGGAAGACGGCCGTCGTAGAGCCTTTGACCGCGGAAAAGAAAAAGGACGGGTATTCGGCGATGGGCAGCATCTTCGCGGTGCGCTCGAGCGGCGTGTTCGCCTCGAGCTCGAGGGTCGCGGCCGTGATCACGCCGACGGCGCCGTAGCCGCCGATGGCGCCATAGAACACCTCGGAGTTGGAGGTCGGGCTGGCTTCCACGACTTTCCCATCGGCGAGCACGATCTGGATCGACCGCACGGAGCGGATGACCGAGCCTTGGTTGACGTAGCGCCCGTGGCAGTTGACCGAGAGGGCGCCGCCGACCGTGAAGTTGGCGTAGGACTGCATGATCTTCAGCGACAGGTCATAGGGGTCGATCGCCTCTTGTATCTTGCGCCAGGTGATGCCCGCCTCGACCCGGATCGTGCGCTCCACGGGGGACAGCACGAGCACGCGATCCATGCGGCGCATGTCGATCTGGAGGGCCCCCTCGGTCGCGGTCTGTCCGCCCATGCTGAAGCGCCCGCCGCCGACCGACACGGGGCCTGGATTCTCGCGCACCAGCCGGACGACCTCGGCGACGGACGTCGGGGCCGCGATCCGCTCCACCCGGATGGGGTAGAGGCCGGTGAACTCGGTGACGACCGCGGCGCGGGCGGCCCCGGAGAGGAGCAGGGCCAGGATCAGCGCGGGGAGAAGGCGGGGCATCCGGTGGCTAGGGTAGCTGATGCGCCGCCTTTCCGCCAGCCGAAAAAACTCCAAGTTCACGGGGTTTCGGGCGGCGGATGGGAGACAGGTTTATCTCAAGATAATCGAACGAGGATATCTCTATTTGAACGGCATGGCGCCGAAGGCGCCATGCCGTTCAATCGCCCGGATTCAAAACCCCGTGAACTTGGAGGAAAAAAAGCGCGCCGCGCGGCCGTGCCCCCGGGAGGGGGAGGCCGCGCGGCGCGCGCGAATTAGAGTCCCTGCCAGAGCTCCGGATCGCTCAGGGAGGAGAGCAAGGCGGGCGCCTTGGGATGAGCTTGCAGCGCGACGGGCGGCGTCGCGGGGGCGCCGTCGGCGCCCGGCTTGTACCAGCACAGCGGGCGGAAGCCCGAGGTCTGGCCGCCGGCGATCGTGCAGGTGCCCTTCGCCGGGTCCGTCTCGTCGACCTGATCTCCGACCGCGCGGCCGCAGACGGAGCCCGCGTAGTAGGTGTCGAGCCGGCACTGGGTGCCGGGGTGGCCGTCGTACATCGAGGTCACGACCGCCGGATCCGGGGTGTCGAAGCGGGGGAGGACCGTTTCGTTGCGCAGGACCCGGAACAGCGTGGTGACCGACATCCCGGCCATGGAGCCGCGCACGCACATCGCGCGGTCGGTCTCCGATTTGAACGACGCCTCGCAGGCCGCGCGGGGACCGGCGTCGTCGCCCTTGGGGCGGGTGAAGGACGCGCCTTCGTCCGCGAACATGCGGCGCAGGCACTTGATGTTGGCGAAGTAATCGGCCTGGCCCTCGTTGGAGGCCCAGTCGTTCCCTCCGCCGTATTTCGGCGCGCCGCCGATGTGGTGTCCCATCTCGTGGCAGACGACGAGCGCCATCCCGTCCTGCGTGATGGACTCATGCCGGGCGAGGCCGCCGTACATATTAAGGATGTAGTTGTTCCCCGAGCGCTGGGCCGACGCGTTGACCGTCGCGTTGTCCCACAGCCGCTTGAGGACGAGCTTGCCGCCGCGAGCTTTGATCTCGGGGCCGTAAATCTTTTCGATGCGGTCCATCACCTGATTGAACTGCGCCTGATTGATGCCCTTCGCTTCGAGCGAGCCGATGGGGATCTTCATGTTGTTTTCCGGCAGGAATCCGTCTTCGAGCACGATCGTACGAGGCACGGCAGCCAGAACGACGAGGACGACGCTCACCAGGATGCTTCGGATCATCGGTACACCTCCTAACGTGTCCATCCTGGCATAACCCGTTTTTGGGATGCAAGCTAAATTAGGCCAAAGGACCCGGGTATTTAGTGGGCCTTATGGCCCACCCTTCGCCCCCTGGAAACACAAAGCCCCTGGAAGATGAATCCAGGGGCAGGTCCCGACATTTCTGGTCTCGGGTTCGTTGTCGATAGCGTAATGCCGGAAGCCCGATTTCACCATGACGAACGCGTCACGCTCCGGCTAACAAAGATTGACGCGCCGTCCACGGCGCGCGGCCGCCGGCGCGGCTATACTGTCGGCATGTACCCGCTACCCCGAAAGACGTTGGACATCGCCGATCTGAAGCCGTCCGGAGGCGCAACGCGCCGCCCCGACGCGCCGTTCGACAAGGAATTGACCGACACGTTCAACGAGGTTCAGCCGGAGAGCTTTCGCGGCGACTCGCACTCGTCCGTGGACGCCGGCGTCACCGATCCCGACATGGACGACACGATCGGCGGCGAATAGCCGTCTACTTCCCGGCTTTGCGCTGGCGCAGCCCGGCCAGCGCCGCGAGGACTGCCTCGGCGTGTCCCGCCGGGTCGACCTTGACGTAGACCTTGGCGATCGTCCCGCCGGGGTTAATGAGGAAGGTGTTGCGCGCCGACAGCGGCCGGTCGCTCATCATCGAGCCATAGGCCGCGGAGGCCTCGGCCTTCGCGTCGGACAGTAGCTTGAAGTTGAGGCCTTCCTTCGCGCAGAAGTCCTTGTGCGACTCGGCCGTGTCGACGCTGACACCGAGCACGACGGCCTTCGCGGCGGCGAAGCGCTTGAGGTTTTTCTCGAAGCCGTGCGCCTCGAGGGTGCAGCCGCCGGTGAAGTCCTTCGGGTAGAAATACAGGACGACCCACCGCCCCCGGTAGTCCTTGAGGCTCACGGGCTTGCCGTCCTGCGCGGTCAAGGTGAACTCCGGCGCCCTGTCGCCGGCGGCGGGGGTGCCGGAGGCGAAGCAAAGCGCCGCGGGTAATAGGGTGAGAGCGAGGAAGAAGTTCATGCGTCCATTAAACACATTAATCTCACGCGCGGGCCATTGCCCCGGAGCCCCCGGTCGGGCTATGATCGCGGCATGAACGATCTCCGATCACAACAGTGCGTTCCCTGCGAAGGCGGCGCCAAGCGCATGGCGCTAAAAGAAGCGAAGAAGCTGCTGTCCAAGATCCGGGCCTGGAAGCTCGTGAAGGGCAAGGCCCTGCGGCAGGAGCTCGTGATGCT
>JAHFCD010000358.1 GCA_023249695.1 Elusimicrobiota bacterium | reverse complement strand
AGATGAAGAAGTAGTCGATGCGCCAGCCGACGTTGCGCTCGCGCGCGCGGGACTGCTGGTCCCACCACGAGTAATGCTCGGGGCCCTTCTCGAACTCGCGGAAGGTGTCGATGAAGCCGTCGGCGAGCAGGCGGTCCATCCACTCGCACTCCTGCGGCAGGAAGCCGGAGATCTTGCGGTTCTCCTTCGGGCGCGCGAGGTCGATGTCCTTGTGCGCGGTGTTCACGTCGCCGCAGATCACGATCTTGTCGTCGCCGCGCTTGCGGTAGCGGGGGATGACTTCCTTCAGGAACGACTCATAGAAATCCATCTTGAACTTCAGGCGTTCCTCGCGGGCCTTCCCGTTGGGAAAATAGATGTTGAACAGCGTGATGTCGCCGTGCTTCGTGGCGAGGACCCGGCCCTCGTTGTCGAATTCCTTGAGGCCGAAGCCGCGCTCGACCTTGGCCGGCGCCGACTTGGAGAAGGTGGCCACGCCCGAGTAGCCTTTCTTCTCGCCCCAATGGAACTCGCCGTGGTAGCCGAGCGGATTGATCATCTCAGGGGTCAGCTGGTCGGGCTGGGCCTTCGTCTCCTGGAGGCAGACCACGTCCGCCTTGTCGGCCTTGAACCAGTCGGCGAAGCCTTTTTTATACGCGGCGCGGATGCCGTTGACGTTCCAACTGACGAGCCGCACGGGCTACTTGGCCTTGACGGCTTCGTACACCGGCGTGCCGGAGGCGTTCGCGTAGTCCCGGAAGTGCTTGATCAGCTGCTTCGTCATCGGGCCGCAGACGCCCTTGCCGATGACCCGGCCGTCGATCTTGACCGCCGCGATGACCTCGGCGCCCGTGCCCGTCAGGAATACCTCGTCGGCGCTGTAGAGCTCGTAGCGCGGGAAATTGCGCTCGAGGACCTTGAAGCCGAGCTTGCTCTCGCACAGCTCCATCACGACGTTGCGCGTCACGCCGACGAGAATGCCGGCGGAGGTCGGGGGCGTGAAGATCTTGCCCTTCTTGACGTAGAACAGGTTGTCGCCCGAGCACTCGGAGACGTGGCCCGTCGCGTTGAGCAGGATCGCTTCCTGCGCCCCGGCGGCGGTCGCCTCGGCGCGCGCGAGGATGTTCGCGAGATAGTTCAGCGACTTGACGCCGGGCGTGACCTGGTCCAGGCCCTTCTGGCGGATCGTCGAGGTGATCACCGTGAGGCCCTTCACGTAGAACTCCTCGGGGTAAAGCTCGATGCGGTCGGCGATGATGAAGAGCGTGGCGCCGTCCTTGCACTTGCGCATGTCGAGGCCGAGGTCGCCGACGCCGCGCGTGACGACGAGGCGGATGTAGGCGTCTCGGAGGCCATTGAGTCGGACCGTCTCTAATATCGCCTTCTCGATCTCCTTGATCGGGAGGGGGAGCTTCAGGAGGATCGCGTTGGCGGACTCCTCGAGGCGCTGGAGGTGGTCGTCGAGGCGGAAGATGCGGCCGTTGTAGGCGCGGATGCCCTCGAAAATCCCGTCGCCGTAGAGGACGCCGTGGTCGTAAACGGAGATCTTGGCGTCGTCCTTATCGAAGTATTTGCCGTCGATGTAAATCTTCATTAATTACTCCCGGCGCGTCCCCGCGCCCGTCGAGAAAAGGATACAAAATCATTCCATATCCGACATTGATTTAGATCAGGGCCGGACCTATACTGTAGCTGAAGACGCCGACAGGCCTTAAGGCCGAGGACCTATCCAAAAGAGCCGCCCAAACGAGCGGAAGACAGAGGCCACTAGAAGGCCCAGGGATTAGAAACACTCGGCCGAACAAAGCGTCGGAAGGCGATAAGCCGGACGGCGCTGGCGCCTCCACCCCGGTCCGACTCTGAACCGGGGTCCTTTTTTGCCCTCAATAGTCCTTACCGGCAGGTCTGACGCCGGAATCGGCGGTTTAGGCGAGGCGGCCGTCGGTCATGCGGAGGATGCGGTCGGCGGCGAGGGCGGCGGGTTCGTCGTGGGTGACGAGGACGACGGCGGCGCTTTGCTCGCGGGCGACGCGGCGGAAATCGGCGAACACGCGGTCGCCGTTGGCGCGGTCGAGGTTGCCGGTCGGCTCGTCGGCGAGGATCACGGACGGCTTGTTGATCAGGGCGCGGGCGATCGCGGCGCGCTGGCGCTCGCCGCCCGAGGTCTGAGAGGGGAAGCGGTCGCGCAGCGCGCCGATGCCGAGGGACTCGAGCAAGGAGGTCGCTCGCGCCGTCGCGCTCGCGAGGGGCTCGACGGAAAGGCCGTTGACCATCGCGAGGCGCGCGGGCATCAGGGCGTTCTCCAGAATCGTGAACTCCGGAAGCAGCGAGTCGAATTGGAAGACGAAGCCGATGTGCGCGCAGCGCATCTTCGCCCGGTCCAGCTCACCGAGGTCGGCGGCGCGGCGGCCGCGCACGGTCAGCTCTCCCGTGTCGGGGCGGTCCATGAGGCCGAGCAGGTTCAGCAAAGTGGACTTGCCCGAGCCGCTGGGCCCCAGGATCGCGACGAACTCTCCGGAGGCGATCTCGAAATCGATCCCGCGCAATACTGAAACAGCCGAAGGCCCGCGTCCGTAGGACTTGCTGACGCCTTTGACGATGATCGCGGGCTCAGCCATAGTGAATGGCCTCCACGGGATCGGCCTTCGCGGCGCGCGCGGCGGGGTAAAGGGTGGCGAGCAAAGACAGGAGCAGCCCCATCACGGTCACGGCGAGGACGTCGCCGGGGCGCATGTCGACCGGGACGCGGGAGAGGTAATAGATGTCGGCGGGAAGCTCGACGATCTGGAAGTGTCCGATGACCCAGCACAGGATCATGCCCAGGCCCAGGCCCATGACCACGCCCGAGCCGCCGATCAGGAAGCCCTCGACGAGGAAGATGCGGCGGATGAGGCCCGGCCCGGCGCCCATCGCCTTGAGCAGGCCGATGTCGCGCGTCTTCTCCACCGAGCGGAGGATGAGCGTCGAGGCGATGCCGAGCGAGGCGACCAAGGTGATCAAGGTCAGGATGATGAACATCACGGTCTTCTCGAGCTTGAGCGCCGCGAACAGGGTCTGGTTCATCTGCGCGTAGGTGCGCACGAGCTTCGCGAAGCCGAGGAGGCCGCGCAGGCGGCGGGCGGCGGCGTCCACCCGGCGGAGGTCCTTGAGCTTGACGCCGACGCCGGAGGCTCCGGCGTCCACGCCGAGGAACTTGGAGGCGGCCTCCAGGCCGGTCCAGGCCGACGCGCTGTCGTACTCGTAGTAGCCGGTCTTCAGCGTGCCGGCGACGCGGAACTTCTGCATTTTCGGCAGAAGCCCGAAGGGGGTCGAGACGCTCTTGGGTGAAACCAGGACGACCTCGTCGCCGATCTCGGAGCCCAGGTGGTCGGCGAGCTCGACGCCCAGCACGATCCCCGGAACCTTCCCTTCGCCGATTCCCTCCCAGGTGCCGGAGGTGAGCTTCGCGGCGAGATCGTTGACCGCGAACTCGCGCTTCGGATCGATGCCCTTGACGACGACGCCGACCGAGCGGTCGCGCACGGTGAGGATCGCCTGGCCGAGCGCGAACGGGGCGGAGGCCTCGTGATCGGGGGCGGCCCGGACCGCGGCCAAGGTGTCCGACACGT
>JAHFCD010000357.1 GCA_023249695.1 Elusimicrobiota bacterium | reverse complement strand
CGCAAGCGGTGCATCGCGCGGGGGATCAAGATCCTTCCGAAGCACATGCTCGGCGCGATGACGCTGGACTTCATCTAGGCTTGGACGGCCTCCGCCCATGATCGAGAGCTGGATCGCGGTCTCGCGTTCGTATCTGGCCTCGAAGAAGGCGATGGACAGCCTCGCCCTCGATCCCTATTGGCCGAAATGGGACTCGCCGTGGTGGCACCTGACCTTGCTGTGGGAGCTGGGCCGGGCCGACGCGATCCCGAAGGAGGCGGCGGAGGCGATGTTCGCCGCGATCGAGTCGAAGTACGTCCGCTTTTTCCCGAACCCGCGCGAGCCGATGCCGCCGGACAAGGATTATTACCGCGACGGCCTTTGCCACTGCGCCCTGGGCAACATGTACCAGACCTTGGCGGCCTGCGGCCTCGATCTCGACGCGCGTGCGCCCTGGATGCGGGCGTGGTTTCTGCATTATCAGCTGCCCGACGGGGGGCTCAACTGCGACGAGAAGGCCTATGCGCACGGCGGCTCCTCCTCCATTCAATCCACGCTGCCCGCGCTCGAAGCCGTGCTGGCCCCGGGGCGGCCGCTGACCCCGATCGAGGAGCATTTCGTCGACCGGGGCGCGGAGTACCTCCTCGAGCGGCGCCTCGCCTTCCGTCTGCGCGACGGCCAGCTGATGGATCCGAGCTTTCTCGACATCGGATTTCCGCGGTACTACGATTACGACATCCTGAGAGGCCTGGCGTTCATCGCCGAATGGGCGCGCCTGCGCCGGCGCTTCGTGCAGCGGCGCGCCGTCTCCTGGGCGATCGACGCGCTGGACGACCGGTTCCCGGACGGCCGCGTCAAGATCGAGAAGCCGGGCCTTTTCTCCACCGAAAACACGCTGCTGTCGGGGAAGGAGGGGAAATGGGTCCGCGGTCCGGCGGCCTCGTTTCCGTTGTTCGATTCGGCGCGAAAGCCGGGCGCGATGTCCGAGGCGTTGACCCGCTCCTGGTCCCACACGCGCAAGACCCTGGAAGCGCGTCTTGAAGGGTAGGTCCATCGTTCCGGCCCCAGGGACCGTACGGCCCTGGGAGACGACCCGGCCGCCGGGGTATTCTATTAGGGATGCGAAAAGTCTTCGCCGTATCGTTGTCTTTGGCCGTCCTATCCGTTTCCGTCCCCACGGAAGCGTTGGCCCAAGCGCGTGTCGTGATGCCGACGATGACGCCGTCCATCTCCGGCGCCGCTCCGGCCTTACCCCATATAAACGCCGCGCTGCCTTCGGCGCTTTATCTCGTTCCCTCCCTGTCGCCGTCAATAATCCCCTCGTTGGCGCCGTCGATTGCGCCGTCGATCAATCCCCCATCCGTTGCCGTTTCCCCGCAGCCGGCGATCACGCAAGCCCTCTCCCCGAAAACGCCGGCCCCCGCGCCCAAGCCCGTTCCTTTCGTGAATCCTCTCCAGGCGCGGGCCGTCCTCTCCGCCGCCGCCGTCCGTCTCTCCGCCGCCGCCGCCCCCGATCGCCCGGCCTCCGACGGCAAGAAGGCGGGCGACGAGATCTTCTCCGGCGAAATCCCGCGCGCGCCCTCGGACGCGACTCCGGTCCCCGCCCGAGCCTCGCCATCCGCGTCCCCGTCCCTGTCTCCGTCCGCCCCGGCCTCCGCGCCCGCGAAGAAGGAACCCCTCATCGCTCGCTGGAAATCGTCCATGACTAACGGCTCCGGCCCGCTCGTCATCGCGGCCTTCGCCTGGAACTTCCTGACGATCGCCGCTTACTCGATCATCGGTCCCGCCCGCGGCGCCCTGCTGATGACCAAGTTCGGACCGGACACCTTGCCCTGGGTGTACCTCGCCAGCGCGGCGCTCACCGGGGCCGTCGTCTTCGTGTACAGCCGCTTCTCCCGCGCGCCGCGCAAGCTCCTCATCGGAGGCTCGCTGGCGATGCTGGCCGCGACCTTGGTCGGCGGCGCCTTCGCCGTCTCCGCCGCGGCGCTCCCGTCCGTGGCCTTCGGCTATTATCTCTGGACCGACGTCTTCGGCATCATGTCGACGACCTTGTTCTGGACCTACGCGAACGATGTGTTCTCGCGCGATGAGTCCAAGCGGGTGTTCGGCCTGATCGCCGCCGGCGCGCCGCTCGGCTCGATCGCGGGCGCCTTCCTGATGAAGATGCTCGTCGGCGCGATGGGCCCGGTCCCGATGCTGATGGTCGCCGCCGGAATCTTCGCCGCCGTCCTCCCGATCTTCTTCTTCATGGAGCGCCGCGCCCGGGAGCGCGGCGCCGCGCCCGCGGCCGCGCCCAAGGCCGCCGCGCCGGCGCCCGACAAAGGGATCCTCAAGACGATCCTGGCCTCGCCGTTCCTGATCTTCCTGACCGTCGTCGTCGCCCTCGAGCGCCTTGTCCCGGACATCACGAACTATCTCTACAGCTTCGCGGCGTCCGCCGCGTACGCGGGCGACCCGAAAGGCATGGCCCAGATGTTCGCGAACGTGAACTTCTACACGAGCATCGCCTCGTTCACCGCGAGCAGCCTGCTCGTGGGGCTGACCTTGCGCAAGATCGGGACCGGCGGCAGCCTGATGACGGCGGGCCTGGTCAACCTGGCCTTGTTCGCGCTGTTCCCGTTCATGCCCACGCTGGGAATCGCGGCGCTGTTCTTCGGTCTCGACGGCGTGACGCGCCACACCTGGTTCAAGACCGCGAAGGAGTCCACCTACGCGGCGACCGACCACGACACGATCTACCGCGTGAAGGCCTTCGTCGAGATGTTCGTCTACCGCTTCGCGCGCGGCCTCGCGGGCCTGCTTCTCCTCGGCGTCGCGTGGCTGCAGGGCGGCCCGACGGGCGCCGCCTTGCTCGGCATACCGCTCGCGCTGCTGTGGCTGTACGCCTCCTGGCGCATGGGCCGCGAGCACAAGAAGCTCGAGGCCGCGAACAAGAATGCCGGAAAGTGATAACATATTCGCCTAGACGAATATGTCAGACATCCTTTTTCGCGCCTTCTCCGACCCGACCCGCCGCCGCGCGCTGCGGCTGTTGAGCAGGCGCGCTCTGTGCGTCTGCGACCTGACCACGGCTCTGCGGCTGCCCCAGCCGACGGTCTCACGCCACCTCGGCGCGCTCCAACGCGCGGGCCTCGTGCGCGTCGAGAGAAGGGGGAAGTGGCGGCATTACGCGCTCACGGAGCGGGCAGACAAGATAGGGAAGGGCCTGATCGCGTGCCTGGCGTCGGAAGCGGATACGCACGGCGACTTAAAGCGCCTTGGGGACCAACCGCGACGGACCTGCCGATGATATGAGAGAAAAACAAAAAATATTGTTCGTCTGCGTCGAGAACTCCTGCCGCTCCCAGATGGCCGAGGGTTTCGCGCGCCTGCACGGCGCCGGCCGGATCGAGTCGTTCAGCGCCGGTTCCAGGCCCTCGGGCAAGGTCAACGCGACCGCCGTCCAGGTCATGCGGGAGAAGGGCGTCGATCTGACGGTGCATTCGTCAAAAGGCCTAAACGATTTGCCGGCCGGGTCATGGGCTGCGGTGGTCACGATGGGCTGCGGCGACGCGTGCCCGTCCTTGCCCGCCGAGAGGCGGCTTGACTGGGCTTTGCCCGATCCCAAGCGCATGCCGCTCGACGGGTTCCGCGCCGTCC